>NZ_CBDTNW010000053.1:0-16935 GCF_965361815.1 Rubneribacter sp. | reverse complement strand
GTGGGTACGTGACAGGCAAAGTCGGCTGGACAAGGGGTCCGGGCCCCACACGGAGGGGGCGGTCCTCGCCGGGGAGGGTTCTGCGGGCGCGAAGCCCGGCGGCCCGGATTAGGGGCGGCTTGGATCAGAGGCGGCTCGGACTACGCCCCGGCGTGTTGAGCCGCCTGCGCGCCGGCGTTGCGGCCGAAGGTGATGCAATCGGCGATGGCGTTGCCGCCAAGGCGGTTGCTGCCGTGGATACCGCCGGTGCATTCGCCGCACGCGTAGAGGCCGGGGATGGCCTGCCCGCTTGCATCAAGGGCTTGCGACGAGACGTTGACGCGGATGCCCCCCATGGTGTGGTGGACCGTCGGCACCTTGCGGCATGCATACCAGGGACCCTCGGTCATCTGCTTGTCGGCCGTGTTGTTGGCGGTGAATCCGAAGGGATCCTCTATCTCGCCCGCGACCACCTGGTTGTAGCCGTCGATGGCGGCTTGCAGCTTCGCGGCGTCCATCTCCGTTTGCCGTGCGAGGTCCTCGATGCTCTCGCCCTTCACGATGTGGCCGAGCGCCAGCATGTTCTCGATGGTGGCGCCGTTGGAGTCGGGCTCGGTTTCGGAGGGGTAGCGCACCTTGTTGACGACGATCCAGTACGTGGAGTCGGGCTGCGCGAAGATGGCTTTGCACAGCGTGTCGCGCTCGGCGCCCTCGTTAACGAAACGATCGCCGTCCTTGTTCACGAACACGCGGTTGCGGCCCGAGGTGCGGATATCTTCCATGAGGCCGGTGCCGGGCGTGCCGCACGGATGCAGCTGGATGTCCGACAAACCGATGAGCTGGGCTCCGGCCTTCTCGGCAAGCTTGAGGCCCTCTCCTTGCGCGCAGGGCTTGATGTTGGTGCAGCCGATGGAGTCGTCCAGTTTCACGTCGGCCCACACCCCGTCGTTGACCTGCTGGCGGTACTCGACGTTCGCGCCGAACCCGCCCGTGGCGATGACGACGGATTTCGCGTTCACGACCACGTCCTGGCTGCCGCGGTGCGCGGCCTTCACGCCGGCCACCGCGCCGCCGTCAAGGACAAGCTCTTGGGCCTGCGTCTCGTGCAGGACGGTTATCTGTTCGGGGTGCTCTTCGATGAACGCCTCGAAAGAGCGGATGTAGGTGTTGCCCGACGGTGTGGCGGGGTAGTGGCTGCGCTCGCCGAGCGACCCGGTGGCCGATCCCACCTCCTCTTTGAACTCCACGCCGAGCGATTCGAGCCAATGGACCGAGTCGAGGGCGTTGTCGGTGAGGTAATGGATGAGCTCGGGCGTGCCCTGCTCGTGGCCGCCTTCGTAGGTGGTCTGGTAGAACTGCTCGATGGAGTCCTCGATGCCCTGCTTTTTCTGGCGCTCGGGATCCACCGCGTTGAGCGCTCCTTCCGAGACGTTCGTCGAGCCGCCCGTGATGCCGCATTTCTCCACCACGACCACCTGGGCGCCCGCTTGGGCGGCGGCGATGGCCGCCGTAAGCCCCGCGCCGCCGGCCCCGATGACGCACACGTCGGCATCGTAGGACGCCTCCACGCTGTCGTCCGGTCCGGGGGCGGCTTCAAGCGCGTCTGCGGCGCCCGCCTGCTCGGCGCAGTCCCTCACGCCCTGCTGCAGGCACATGCTGGACAGCGTGGCACCGGTGACCGAGTCGATGTCGAGCGTTTGGTGCTCGATGATCTGGTCCGAAAGCGTCTCAAGCGCCGAAGCGCCCACGCCGAGCGATTCCTGGCTTGTGGCGGTGTCGATGGCGGTGACGGCGCTTTCCGAGAACGTCACGTCGATGGTGAACGGGGCGTTGTGGCCGGTGACGCTGGCGGTGTACGTGCCCGCCTTCCAGCCCTGCGCCGCGCCTTTCGCGCCCGACTCCGCGCTCGGCGACGCGCATCCTGCAAGGCCGAAGCCCATCGCGGAGCCGCAGACGCCGATGAACGCCGCGCCCTCCAGAAACGTCCGCCGGGTGACGCCGCCTCGCTGGAACAGCGCCGCGCCGCTTGCGGCACCGTGCTTCGCGACCGCTTCGAGCGCGTCGCTGTGGCGAGAGTCCCTCATGTGCGATCCCTCCTTCTGCCCGCTGTGCGGGCGATCGGTGATGCCTACGGCCCGGAATCGTAGGACCGGGGAGGGAGCGAGCGCTAGACGCAAAGGGTACCCACCTGTGTCCAAAAGGTACTTTTTGCGCGTTTGGGCTGATGGAGAGCGCGTGGTGGGCGGGGTGTCTGCGACGGGGGCGCCCCGCGGCGGGGAGGGGCCGCTGCGGGGGCGCGAGGGAGCGGCGCCCGCCTGCGGGACGCGGCCTGCAGGCGGCAGGGCGCCCCTAGCTTTGCTCGGCAATGAACTTGCCGGTCAGGTAGCCGTACGTCATGGCGATGGAGTGGCTGGCCCCGGCGAGCGTGGCCGGATAGTCGCCGAGGAATCGTCCGCCCTGCGTGTTGCCGACAGCGTAGAGCCCCGGCAGCACGCCCAGGTTCTCGTCGAGCACCTGGGCGTGCTTGTTCGTGGACAGGCCGCTCATGGTGACCAGGCAGCGCAGCGCGTTGTGCGTATCGTCGCTCGGTCCGCCCGACACCTCGTAGCGGATGGCGTAGAACGGCGGGGTGCTGAGCGCGAACATGCGCTCGGCCGCCTTGCCGAAATCCTCGTCGACGCCTTTCTCGCACAGCTCGTTGTAGCGCTCTATCTCGGCTTTCATGGTGGCGGCCACGTCGGCGTCCACCTGAAGGTTCGCGATGAGCTCATCGATGGTGCCGCCTTGGGCCGACGTCCATTCGTCCACCGTCTCCGCCGTTTCGGGCGCGATGCTCGTGTACGCTCCCAGGCTGGACTGCATGGACTTCGCCTGCTCGACGAAGTTCGCGTCGAATATCTGGTAGATGGTGGTTTGCGGCTGGCGCAGGATGGCCGAACCGAAGTGGTCGTTGGTGAGGTCCTCGTTGATGTAGCGCTCGCCGAGGGCGTTCAGCTGCAAGAACGCGTCGACCCCCAGTTTTCCCAGGTCGCCATGGGCCATGGCGCAGTGCGGGCCCTCCTCGATGTGCCCGCCGGCCCAGTGGCCCATGAGCATGCCGTCGCCTTGGTCGGTGAACTCGCCGTTGGCGTCCATGTGCGCGTAGGTGAACGTGAACTTGTCCTTGAGGTTGTGGATCCACGGGATGTAGTACGCCAGCAGCTCGTCGTTGCGCACGTAGCCGCCGGTGGCCAGCACCACGCCCTTGCCAGCGTTCACCTGCGTGAACTCGCCGGTGGTCACGTCCTCGTAGATCACGCCCGTCACACGGTCGCCCTCCTTCACCAGCTGGCGGGCGCGGGCGTTGAAGCGTGCGTCAACGTTGCCGGTGGCCTGGGCCTTTTCGAAGTTGGCGAGCATGATGGGCTTGTGCCCTCCCTTGTTGGGCGTGCTGAACGACAGCGTGCCGGTGAACACGCGCTCGTGGTCGATGGCGGGGTCGTAGGGCTTGTACTGGTTGCGGTTCACGACGAAGGAGTCTTTGTCCGCGTCGTACTTCTCGCCTTCGGGGGTTTGCCACAAAAGCCCGTCGTAGGCGCCGGCGTACCAGTCGAACGCCTCCCCGCAGTGGTCGGCCCAGTTCTTGAGCACGCGGAAATCGGCGCGGTGGCCGGTCTGCACCATCATCTCGTTGACGAGGGCCGCCGCGTCCACGTCCTCGATGCCCATTTTTCGGGCGTTGTCGGTGTTGAAGGCGGCGAACTGCGACGAGCGAGCGCTCGGTTCGGCGCATCGTTCAAGGGCGATCACCTTAAGCCCCTCCTCGGCGGCCGAGCGGGTGGCCGACACGCCGGCCACGCCAAGGCCCACCACCACGACGTCGGCTTCAAGCGTTTCCTTGATGTCGGAGATGGGCTCGGGCGCATCAAGGAACGCGGGGCGGCCCGTTGACGTGCCGCTTGGCGAGCCGTCCGCTGCGGATCCCGCTTCCTTTTCGGCGGACGCTTGCGGAGCGCATCCCGCCATGCTTGCCGCCAGCCCTGCGCCAAGCGCTCCCGCTCCGATGAGAAACGACCTGCGCGACACCCTGTTTTCCATGGTCCCTCCTTGGGTTGGTTGCCTTGGGAAGCGCTTCGGAAAGGGGGCGCTTCCGCTCCTGACATGGCCAGCGTGGCGCATTTTTGCAACGTTGCACAGTGGACGAGGGGGAGGACGCAAGGGGGGATTTTCGTCCTCCCTTGCGTGTTTCGCGTGGTCGGGGAATATCGTTTGCTTTAAGATGGGCGAACGGATTTGCGCGAGGCGAAGGAGGGGCGCTGCATGGGCGAGGGCAAGCGTGTTGGCAACGGCCTTGCGGGGTGGAGCGGTTGGTGCCTCGGCCTGTGCCTTGTCGTGTCGTTTTCGAACGTGGTCAGCTTGCAGCTGGTGGGCGCGCCATCGGACGCGGCGTCGCTTGCGCTGGCGGGAGTTCCGTCTTTGGCGAGGATCGGGGCGTACGGCGCTTTGGCGGTGCTGGCGAAGCGCGTAGGAAGCGTGCTTGGGCGCCGCCGGCTGCTTTTGCTCGCGGGCGTCGCGATGTCGGTTGGCGCGGCGGGGGCGGCGACGATGCCTCCGTGGGCCGCAACGCTGTGCGCCGTCGTCCTCAACGTGGGGTTCGCTGTGCTGTATCTGGGCTGGATGGAGCTGTACGCCCAGTTCGACACGGCCTATGTGCTGGTGTTCTTCACGCTGGCGCATTTCTTCTCCGCGCTTTTGACGTTTCTGGTGTGCCTGATAGAGCCGTTTCCGGTGGTGGTTCTTGCGACTATCCTCATGCCGGCGGCCTCGCTGCTGGCGCTTTGCCGGGCGGACCGTCGCACGAAGGAGGTTGCATTTCGCCAGGGCGAGCGGCAGCGCGCGGGTTGGACCATTTCGGTGCGCCCGCTTGTGCTGTTGGCCGCGTTCGGGTTCTCCAACGCGGTGATTCGCGGGTTCCTTGGGGCGCAGGACCGGGTGACCGTGCTTTTCGGCGTGTGCGTTGCCGCCGCGTGCGTCCTCGTCGCGGCGCTGGCGCGCAAGGGGATGATCGAGATCAAGGCACTGTACCAGATAGCGGTTCCCGTGTTGGTGGCGGGCGCGCTGCTCGTGCTCATGGGGTACGGGTGGAGCGGCGTGGCGGCGGCGTTGTGCTCGAACGCGGCGTTCACACTGTTCTCGGTGTTCGTGACGGTGGTGTTCTGCGGCATCTCGTACCGTTACGGGGTGAACGCTGTGTGGATGTTCGGCATCACGCAGGCGAGCCTTTTCCTCGGCTCGTTCGCCGGCAAGGCCGTCTCGGCCTGGGCGCGCCGCTTTTCGCCGATCCCGAGGTGCTTGTGGCGACGATAGCGGTGCTGGTCGTTGCGTTCGTGGCGTTGTCGATGGTGCTTGTGTCCGACCGCGACTTCACAACGACCTGGGGCGTAGCCAGCCTCAACGAGGGTTCGGGAACGCTTACGGTGCTCGACGAGGAGGAGCGCACGGCGCGAGCGTGCGCGCGGGTGGCGCAGCGCTACGGCCTGACGCGCCGCGAGGAGGAGGTGCTCGTGCTCATGATGCGCGGCTACACGCTTGCGCGCATCGGAGAGGAGCTGTACGTGGCGGACTCAACGATGAAGACGCATTCGCGGCACATCTACCGGAAGGTGGGCGTGGGAAACCGCAACGAGCTTCAGGAGTTCGTTGCGGCGCGTCGGGGGTGAGGCGGGAAGCGGCGGGTGCGGCTCACGGCGCCGGCCGCGGTTCCAGTGACAGGGGAGTGACAGGAGGACGGGGATAACGTACGTGACAGGAGGACGGGGATAACGTCACCCTTACGTGACAGGAGGACGGGGATAACGTCACCCTTCGAAGCGCCGGCCGGTCCGCGCCAACGGGTTCTTGCCGGTGGGAGGGTCTTTCCGAGGCGCCGGCGAGTCCCCTCCGGCGGTCCGACTTGGCCCGCGTCGGCGGTGATTAAACAGTGAGCAAAAAGATCATGGACAAAACGGGCCCTGATCCACATGAATTCAAGCGAAATCAGGCCGATTTGGGCCCCTTTCAAGAAAACATGCGGGAAGGCCACTCGTTTCCCCAGGTAGCCGACTTGCAGTTTTGATTATCCTCATGTGAGGATGTGGATTAGAGGCCGTTTTGTCCAGAAGGGCCGCCGCCCTTCGCCAAACCAGCATTGGCATAGGCCAGGTCGGGCTGCAGGACAAAGCCCCGCCGGCACGGGTCCGGTCCGATCGCTGGGTGGGGCCTGCGGGCGGGGGCTCGACCCGGCATCGTGCGAGCGCGCTCATGCCAACGCTGGTTTCATATGCCTAACGGAGAGAGCGGCTCTCCGACGCGCGGGCGGGTTGCGGGTCGGCGTTTTCGGCCTGTCTCTTGGGCAGAACCAGGTTCAACGTTATGCCCAGCAGCGCGGCCACGGCTAGGCCGGGCAGCGAGTAGTCGCCTATCGGGATGCCTGCGCCAAGCGCCTGCATGCCCACGCCTACGACGATGGGGGCGCAAACAACCGTGACGGTGCGGTTGTCGGAAAGGTCGATGTTGTTCTCCACGAGCATCTTCAAGCCGTTGCAGGCGATGAGGCCGAAGATGATGATGGATACGCCCCCGATGACTGGATCGGGTATCGTGCCAACGAGGGCGCCGAGCTTCGGGCAGAACCCGCCCACTGCCAGCGCCGCGCCCGCCGCGTACCAAAAAATCTGCGTCGCGTACACGCGCGTCACGCTCATGACCCCTATGTTCTCGGCGAAGGTGGTGGCGGGCGGGGCCCCAAGGAATCCCGCCGCAATGGTGGCCAAGCCGTCGCCCAAGATGGAACGGTGCAGAATGGGGCCGTAGTCGGCGCCTGTCATCTGTCCGATGACGAACAGGTGGCCTATGTGCTCGATGACAACGACGAGCGCGATGGGCGCCACCAGGGCTATAGCACCCTGGTCGAACGACGGGAGCGTGAGCTCGGGCAGCCCGAACCACGGCGCCTGCGCCACCGCGGAGAAATCGACCAGCCCGAAGGCGCATGCGAGCACGTACGCCGCTGCCGCCCCCGCAAGGACGGGAATGGTGCCAAGTAGTCGTTTGCCGAAACAGGTGCAAGCCACCACGACCAGCAGCGCCACGAAGGCGACGGTGATCTCCTGCCAAGGTCGCGGGTTGCCCGCGCCGTCAAGGAATGCTTCGCTCACGGCTGTGGCGGCAAGCCCGCACCCGATGACGATGATGATGGCGGCCATCACGGGGGTTGGAACGAGCGCGTCGATCCAGCGGGTGCCCACCCTCCAAATGACGAACGCGATCACGGCGAACACCAGGCCGGCCGCCACGATGCCCGACCCCACTCCCGACGGCCCGCACACCGCCGACGCCGCGACGATCGGCCCGATGAACGAGAACGAGGGACCTAAGTAGCTGGGGATCCTCTGCTTGGTGCACAGCAGGTAGATGATGGTGCCCAGGCCCGAGCACATCACGGACACCGATGGCGAGAACCCCATGAGCAGCGGCACGAGCACCGTCGCGCCGAACATCGACAAGAAGTGCTGCAACCCTAAGGCGCACGCTTGCGGCGCCGGCAGCTTCGCGTCGACCGGAATGGCTTTTCGTTCGCTCATGCTCGTCCCCTTCGCATCGGTGTCGCGAATCATGCTCGATCAGCGCGTTGTCTCGCTCGCAGCCCTGTCCGCAACTTTGCCTGCGACCTTGCGCACAGCTTCGCCTGCGGTCTCGCCCGCAGCATCGCCGGCTTCGTCCTCCTTGGGCAGCACCAGGTTGAACACGACGGCCAAAATGGAGGCCAGCAGCAGCCCCGGCAGGTTGAACGACCCCAGCGGAATGGAAACGCCCATGGTCATCATGCCGATGCCGGGAATGAGCGAGCCGGCGGCTATCATGAGGTTGCGGTTCTTGCTGAAATCCACCTTGCTGTCCACAAGCAGCGACAGCCCGTTGCCGGCGATGAGGCCAAACAGCATGAGCGAGACGCCGCCCAGCACGCAGGTGGGAATGGTGTTGATGAGCATGGCCAGCTTGGGGCAGAAGCCGCCGAGCACCAGCGCGAAACCGGCGGTGTACCAGAACACGCGGGTGGAGTACACGCGCGACACGCCCATGATGCCGATGTTCTCGGCGATGGAGGTGAGGGCCGGGCCGCCCAGAAAGCCCGAAACTGCGGTGCCCAGGCCGTTGCCCAGAAGCGATGCGGCCAGCTTGTCGTTGTAGTTCTCGCCGGTGATGTTGCTCACCACCAGCAGATGCCCGATGTGCTCCACGATAACCACGAACGCGATGGGCCCGATGACGAGGATGGCGTTGAGGTCGAACACCGGCAGCGTGATGTTGGGAAGCCCGATCCAAGCCGCTTCGCTCACCGGGGAGAAGTCGATCATGCCGCAGGCGAACGCCACGACGTACCCCACGATGATGGCAAGCAGGATGGGGATGGTCTTCAAGAAGCCCTTGCAGAAGCTGGAGAACGCGACCGCCGCCAGGAACGTGACGAACGCCACGAGGCAGCCCAGGCCGTCGAACTCGCCCGTGCCGTTGTTGAGCACCATGTCCACCGCCGTGGCCGACAGGCCCACGCCGATGACCACGATGATGCAGCCCGACACCGCAGGGGGCAGCACCACGTCGATCCACTTCGTTCCCACCAGCTTCACGATGCCGGCTACTATCGCGAACACCACGCCCACCGCCACGATGCCGCAAAGCGCCGCCTGAATGCCCGAGACGGCCGTGATGACCGCCATCGGCGTGATGAACGAGAACGACACGCCGAAGTAGCTGGGAATCTTGTTCTTCGTGCAGATGAGGTAGATGATGGTGCCCAGACCGGTGCACATGATGGCCAGCGCCGGATCAAGCCCCATGAGCACGGCGGGCAGGATGGCGCCGCCTCCCACGAACGCCATGAGATGCTGCAGACTCAGCGGTATCGCCTTGCCAAGCGACAGCTTGTCGGAGACGCCGATAACGTCTTGTTTTGGTTGCATGGTTCCTCCTTGTTGTCGGTTTTTCCGTCGCTCCCGCATGGTGCGACGCTTTTAACGGTGTTTCAGAGACAGGGCCTGGGTGGGGCACGCCTTGACGCACAGGCCGCAGCCGGTGCAATCCGCGCGGATGCGCGTCGTGCTCATTTCGAACGGATCGAGGCCGCGCGGGCAGGCGGCAACGCAGCGCGAGCACGTGTCGCCGCGTTTGCGAATGCACCGGCCGCGCCGTATGCGCACGCGGCCGTCCGAGGCGCGAGAATCCGAGGCGCGAGAATCCGAGGCGTGAGGCATCCCGGGCGTGGTTGGAGGCGTCTCCCACCAGGCAAGGTCGAAGGGTTCTTCCGGCGCGCCCAGATCGGCCAGCATGTCGTCGAGGGCGGCGGCGTCAAGCGCGAAGAACCCGCCCGCCGCATCCAGCGCTCCGCAGTAGAACGGCTCGTCCACGATGCGCGCGGCCAGCTTGGCGAAGTGCTCGTACCAGCTGAGGATGTGGCTGCGCAAAAACGCGCGCTGCAAACGCAGGCTCTCGCACGTCTTGTCAACGTCTCCTGCGGAAAAGGACGCGGCCGTTCGCTGCGCCATCGCGGCCATGAACTCGCATAGGAAGGCCAGGTGATCTTCGGGCAGGTCGATGCCCGCATCCAGCTTGAGCGCCTGCTTCTTGAACACGTTGAGCACCTTGCCGCGCGCTGCGCCCATAAGCTGCTGGCTCTCGCCTTGATGCGCGCTCTCGTAGGGTAGGGCCATGCGGCCGCCTATGCTCTGGACGCCGTGGAAGGCCGACGTGTAATCCCGCGCCAGCGCCTCGCGCGTGCCGCTGTCGCACGCTTGCAAAAAGCGCGCCATCTCGCGCAGCCCGTGCTCCGCGCGGGGGCTGCCGCAGGCGAGCGCGGGCAGGTTGGCGCGGGTGAGCGCATCGAGGTCGGCCTGCGACAACGGCGCGGCGAACAGTTTCTCTATCAGGCGGTACATTGCGCTGCGCCCGCTTTGGGCTTGGGCGAACTCCTGAGGGTCGATCATCGGGGTCTCCTTGTGCGTTCGGAGGGGACGGACGGGGCGTTTTGCAAGATGGGGCGGGGTGGTTCGCAGGAGGGTGCCGCGTGCGTTGTGGGATGGGACCCGCGCACCTTACGTGCTCTGCGGAATGCGGACAGGTGCTAAGGGGCGGGCTTTGCGTGCGTCAGCAGTTGAGGATGGCGCTGCGCCGGGCTTGCGCGTCGTCGAAAAACGACAGGAATGCCACGCCGGTCTGCCACATGAGCACGCGCAGGGAAAGCCCGCCGGCAAGCGTGAAGGCTGCACCCGCTGCCGCTGCCGCAATGAAGGCCGGCGACGAAGGGTCCAAGAAAGCGGCAGCCGCCGCGCACGCAACCGAGGCCGCCATACCGCACGCGACGATGCCTCCCCACAGCGTGAGCGCATGCCGCCGCGCCTCCGCAAGGCCCAGGTGAGCCAGGTAGACGGCGAGCGTCGCCACGGAAGCGAGCACGCATACCCCCGTGATCCATGAAATCACGGCCAGTTCCCGCGCCTCGCCGGAAAGCGCGGCTATGACCAGGTACAAAAACCCGCCCGCCGCAAGCGCCGTGCCCGTGTAGGCAAGCGGCAGCTTGACGGTGTTCCACGCGGGCTTCGAGGAGATGAGGTAGCCGTGCCCCGTCGCGAACGCCAGCCCCAGGCCCGAGACGATACCCGCCAGCCCCACCGCCAGCCGTGCGGCCTCGCTGCCGCCGAACCAGCACAGCGCCAGGTACGCGACCATGAGCACGCCGGTGACGCCCAGCATGATGAGCTCCACCGAGATGCCCGAGAACGAAAGCAGGTGCGTGACGGCGGCGAAGGCGTGCTGCGGACGCGCCAGGTGCAACACCGAGCAGATGCCGCCGACGGCGATCAGCGCAAGCGATGCCGCAGCCACGACACCGGTCGCGCCGACGCCCTCTCCCAAAGCGTTGGCCGCGCTCGCGAAGGCGAACGCGCAACCGCCGGCCCCCGCCAGAAGCGAGAACAGCACGAGCGGCCATTGGATCTTGGGCGTCATTTACACCAACTCCTTCCAGGAAGCATATGCGGGCGAGAGGATGTAGCGTGTGAGCGGATGCTCGTTTTGCGGCTCAGGCAGCATGTGGATGCACGAAGCGTCGTATTTCGCCAGTTCGCGCGATACGTCGGAGTCGGGGTCGTCCAAATCGCCGTAGAAGCGCGCCCCGCCCGGGCAGTTGTGCACGCAGGCGGGCTTGGACGATCCGTCGGCCGTGAGGTGCTGGCAGAGCGTGCACTTCTTGGCCACGCCCTCGGCTTCATCGAAGCTGCGCACGCCGTAGGGGCAGGCGTAGAGGCAGTACTGGCATCCGATGCACTTGCTTTTGTCTATCTGCACGGTGCCGGTTTTCGGGTCGCGGTAGCTGGCGCCGGTGGGGCACACGCGCACGCAGTTCGCGTTTTCGCACTGCTGGCACTGCACGGGCAGGTTGTAGCGCTCGATGTTCGGGTAGGTGCCGGTGGGTCCCACCTGCATCACGCGGTTGTAGAAGATGCCGAGCGGAAGGTCGTGCTCGAACTTGCAGCTGACGATGCAGCTGTCGCAGCCGGTGCAGCGGTCCAAGTTCACGACCAGGCAGTTCTTAGGCATGGCGGAACACCTCCTGCGTGTTGTCCTGGGTGTGTAACGTGGGCATGAACGGCTCGAACTCGTGCGGCTCTGTCCAAATGCCCTCGGGCTTCTCCGCTTTCCGCACGTTCACGCGGTAGCCGCGCCAGCTGGCCGATGCGAACGTGGGGTTCACCACGTCGTCGCGCGCCATGAGGTTCACGTTGCACTGACGCCAGCCGCCGCTGAAGTTCTTCTGCGTCTTGTCGTAGCTTTCGGGGAAGTAGAACCGCTCCATCATGACCACGCCGGGACGCACCCCTTCGGTGAGGTAGGCCCGCCCCCGCGTGCGGCCGCGGCGGCTTGAAAGCTCCACCCAGTCTCCGTGCGCCACGCCCAGCTCGCGCGCGTCGCGCGGGTTGAGGCGCACGTCGGGCACGGGGATAAGCTCGCGGCTGTAGGGCGCGTTGCGCAGCGTGGAGTGGTGGTAGTGCGCTATACGGCCCGTGGTCAGGTAGAACGGATAGTCCGGGTCGTCTTGCAGCATGTTTTCGCTCTGCTCTTTGTACGTGCACACGGCGTCGTACTCCAGCCATTCGCCGTTCGGGCCCGTCTGCTCGTAGGGGAAGTGGTAGGGAAACCCCGTGTGCCCGTTCATGACGGCCATGGTCACGTACGGTTCGCACTTGCGCGAGAGCGTGGCGAATCCGGCCGGCAGCCCGTCGTCTGCGATGTCGAGGTACTGGTAGAACTGGTACAGCTCGTCGATGGGCACGGTGAGGGTGTGGTCCTCCGAGTGCTTCACCGCTTGCTCCCAGTCGTCCACGCCGAAAAGCTTTGCCCAAACGGGGTAGATGTCCTCTTTGGTGCGGTAGGTGCCGTTGAACTGGAAATCGCGGTAGAGGATCTTGTCGCTGCCGCCCAGCTTCTCGCACACCTTGTCCACCAGCTGCGTCACCACGATGAACGGGTCCGCCGTCTCGCCCAGATGCACGATCTGCTTGCGCATGAACGTTTGGTTGAACTGCGTGACGGTTTCCGTGCCGTGTTCGAATTCGAGCCATTCCTGCAAGGGCAGGAACAAGTCGGCGTCCTCGATGGTGGTCGAGGTCATGTGCGGCTGCTGATGGATGCAGTAATCGAGGGTGGCGTAGGCTTCGTTCCATTCCTCGCCGTGGCCCATCACGCAGTACTTGTTGCCCGATTGCTCCCAGCGTACGGCTATCTTGTACGGCTCGCCGGTTTTGAGGGCGCGGCGCACCGGCGCAAGCTCGTTGAGCTGCCATTGGTGCACGGCCTTGTGCTTGTCGGATCCCAGGCGCGCCATCTGGTAGTCCACGAACTGCCTTTGTTTGGCCAGGCCATCTACGCCCTGCTCGTTTAAGCGTTCGACGGCCGCCTGGCTGCGACGGAGGTTCTCGTTTTCGGTCAGGCCCACGGTCCAGCCTACGCCGAACGTTTCTTGGTAGGGGCGGTCGCACCAAAAGAGCGTTGGGCGGGTGGTGTGGCGCGACGCGGGTTTCTGCTCGGTCAGCACCACGCCGGGCTTGTCCACCTTGCCGCATAGCATGTCGAGCGCCATGGTGCCAAAGATGAAGTTGGATGACAACTCGCTCATGTCGGCGAACTGACCGGTGCCGATGCCCGAGAGCGTGGTGGCGTACAGCTTCACCGCCCGCTCGATGGTGTCCGCGTCGACCCAGGTGACCTGCGCGGTTTTCTCAAGCGTCCATTCCTGGCAGGCTTCCCATTGAATCTGGCCGCCCGTTTTGCACAGGCGCCCGTTCACCTCAGCCTCGCAAAACACCACCGGGTCAACCGGCGAGTCTTTTGGCAGGCTGAACGGGAAGGGCTGCACGGAGTTCGTGCGCGCGTCGAAGCACACGTAGGCCGGGGTGTCGTAGACGTCGTTGGGGTCGGCTGCGGGGTTGACGTAGTCGGGCCACACCTCCTCCGCTTTGAGGGGAAGTCGTGTGTCGGGGTCGATGAGGAAGGGGTAGTTCGTCCAGTACTTGCAGAACTGTTCGTCGTAGAGTTTGTTCGCGATGATGTAGTGGAACCATCCCAGCAGCATGGCGATGTCGCTCATGGGGCGCACGGGCAGCCAAATGTCGGCTTTGGCGGCCTCCTCGGTGAGGTACGGGTCCACCACGATGGTCTTCACGCCGCGCTCGCGCATGTCGGCGTTGGCGCGGGCCGCGTAGCCGGCGCCCGAGGCGCTTGTCTGCGCGCCCCACAGCACCACGCACTCCATGGTGGGATGCCAGGCGTTCCACATCTCGCGGGCGTTGTTGCCCTCGTGGCGGTTGTTCGACCCGCCGTGCATCCACTGGCCGGCGCAGTCGGCGGGCAGGTAGCACTGGCAGCCGCCGGCCGATATGCACACCGGCGCGCCGAGCGCGTCTTGCGTCACGCGTTGGAACACGTTGCCGTAGGTTCCGCCACCGCCGGCGCCCACCATGATGGAGTAGGGGCCGTACTTTCTGATGGCGAGCGCCATCTGGGTGGCGGCCAGGTCAAGCGCCTCGTCCCAGCTGATAGCCTCCCATTCGTTGGTGCCGCGCTCTCCCACGCGCTTCATGGGATGCAGCACGTGGCGCGGGCTGTACACGAGGTGCAGTTGGTTGAGGCACTTGGTGCAGATAGCCCCCTTCGAAAGCGTGCCGTCCAGGTCGCCCTCTATCTTCACGGCCACGCCGTCCTCGGTGCGCACCCATACCGGGCAGCAGTTGTAGCAGTTGTGGCAGCAGGTGTGGTGCATGCGCACGTCGGTGCCCGAAGACGCGTAGGCTTCGTCTGCGTCCCGCAAGGCGGCGGGTCCTGAAAGCTCCCATGCCTGCGTCGCGTCGGCGATGTCTGCCAGGTTGCGGTACGCGGGCTGCTCGGGGGCATCGTGCGCGGAGGCGTTGCCTTGCGCGGAGGCGGCGTTGGCCTGCGCAGGGGCGGTGCGCTTGCGGGCGCCTTGCGCAGAGGCGGCATCCCGCGCACGGGTGGCATTGGTTTTCGTCATGCGGTCCTCCTCTCCTCGGTTTCGTCCGCGCCCTCGCGAGGCGTGCGGGCTGTACGCTCGTTCAAAAACGCCGCTCCCTCCGGCGTGAGCGTCCATCCCTCGTCCCAGACCAGCCCGTAGGCCGCCTCCAACTTCGCCAGCAAGGCGCTGGGAAACGCCGGCAGGCCGGAAAGCTCGTTGTGCGAGGTGAAGGAGGGAAACGCCCTCATCGCCTCTTCGACGTCCGGGTACTCCCGGGGCGTGCGGCACAGTTCCATGATGGTCGTGTAGGCGCCTTGGCGTTCGGGGTCCTCGTCGAACAGGGCGCGCAGTTGCTCGCTTGGCCGCATGCGGTCGGCCGCGCCCGCGCCCGCGTCGGTGGTGCGCAGCGTGCGGTCCTTCCCGCACTCAAGCGCGCCTGCGTTTACCAACATGCGGATGATGCTCGCCTGGCTCTGGTCGCTGTAGCGGAATTCCGGATACGTCGCCATCTCGCGCTCCATGTCGGAAAACGCGCGTTGTGTGCGACAGTGCTCCAAAGTCTTGCGCATGATGTGGATGAAGGATCCGCGCCGGTGCACGGTTTTCCATGCGCGTTCCGTGCGATCTTCAAGGCTTGCCGGGTTTGTCGGATCGGCCGTTTCCGGTGTCCGGGTTGTCGTCATGGGCGCCTCCTTGGTTCTCGTTCGTTTGTTTGCCCGTCGTGTCCGTAGGCGACGAGCACGTTATGGTTTGGGAAGCTTTCGGGGTATCGTCAAAGTGGTGGAACGTGCGAACGGGGTATACATCAAAACGTCGATTTTTGTGTTTACGCAGTTCATCAGGCTGATATGGAGCAGCGCGATTTCGGGCGCGGCGTCGGCTGGCGCGATTGGGCGCTGCTATAATCGAGCGTGACGAAAGGGGGACGAGGCAATGGAGATAAGGCTGGGGAAGGCGTTTCCCGTGCGGTTGTTCGGATTCTCCCTTTTTTGGACGTGGCTGTTTTTGGTGGCGGTGTCGCCCTCTCCGCTATTCGGGTTGCTGCGCGGCGTGGGCGACACGCCGTTCGAGGTGTCGGAGGTCGGCTTTCGCGTGGCGTTTCTGGCCTGCGCTGCGCT
The DNA here is from genome assembly GCF_965361815.1 of Rubneribacter sp. NCBI lineage: Bacteria > Bacillati > Actinomycetota > Coriobacteriia > Eggerthellales > Eggerthellaceae > Rubneribacter > Rubneribacter sp. The sequence goes on along the minus strand of NZ_CBDTNW010000053.1, from coordinate 1,296 downwards.
GTTTTCGAAGCGTTGGGCCAATCCGGTGGGCGTGCGTGCGCTGTCGGGCGCGTGCATTGTGGCCGGCCCTCTGTCTGTAGTGGCGCTTCTGTTTGCGCGCGGTCCCGTTGCGGTGACGGCGGCGGGCGCGTTGGCGGCTGTTGCGGACGTGGCGATGTTTCTGATGTGGATGTGCTTTTTCGGCTATGCGAAGCTGGGCGAGACGGCGTTGCTTTTGGCGCTCTCCTACGCGTTCGGCTCGCTTTTGTGCCTGTTGGCGGTGGCGTTGGGGGATGCCGTCATGATGCTGTTCGCGGTCGTTTTGCCCGTGGCGTCCGCGCTGGCGTTTATGTTGTCGACGCGCTACTCGCTCGATCAGGGCGGCGAAGTGCTGTTCGGAAGCGTCGGGCAAGATGCGCCCGCCCGACCGCGTTCTCCTTCCGTCGCGCGCCTTACCTTGGCGCTGCTTTTGTATGCGTTTGCGTTCGCGCTTTACTCGTGCCGCACGGCAACGTCCGAATTCGGGTTGGCAAGCGGTCCTTTGCTGCAGTGCGTGGGGAGCCTCGTTGTGGCGGGCGTGGTTGTGGGCTCTTTGCGCGGGGGCAGGCGAGGGGCGGGGCTCTATCTGGTCTACCGAGGCGTTCCCGTGCTGTTCGCGGCGGGGTTCGCGCTGTTCGCCCTGATGTCCGAAACGTTGGGCGTGGCGGCGGGGCTGTGCGTGATGACCGCGTATTTGCTGTTCGAGGTGCTTTCGCTCAACGATTATTGCAACGTGGCGAAAACCAACGACGCCTCACTTGCGCGCTCCATGGCGTTCGTACGCTTCGCCATGTCCGCGGGCATGCTCGCGGGATGGCTTTTGGGGGTGGCGATGGCGGCGCTCATGCCCCAGGGCGTGCCGCCGGAGCTGGTTTCAATCGCGGGGTTCATGGTGGTCGTGGTGGCCTCCACGCTTGTGTTCACCGACAAGTTGGCCGAGGAGCTGCAGGGTGTTGCCGGCGACCGAGCGCTGCAGGAACAGGCTGAGCGCGCTCCCGATAGGACCGAGTTCATCTCCCGATTCGCTGCGGGAAACGGCCTGTCTGGCCGCGAGGCCGAAGTGCTGGGCTACCTGCTGGCCGGACGCACCACCCAGTACATTGCGGAGAAGCTGTTCATCGCCGATTCCACCGCGCGAACCCATGTGCATAAGATCTACGCCAAGACCGACACTCACGATCGCATGGACCTGCTGGACAGCTTCGAGCGGTTCTACGAGGCTCATCGGGGGTTGTGGCAAGAGGAAAGGGGCGAACCCCCCCTTGGGAAGACCCCAAC
>NZ_CBDTNW010000052.1:0-29064 GCF_965361815.1 Rubneribacter sp. | reverse complement strand
CTTTCCGTCGGGGTTGAGGAGCATGCCCCAGCAGACGTCCTCGGTGGGGATGGGGTAGGACAGGCGGAACAGCGAGAGGTTGACCGTCTGCGTGCCGTGCGAGGCCAGCATCCGCAGCACGCCGGAGGTGGCGCCGGGGTTGGCCATGGTGTCGGCCTGCGCCAAGACGGCGGACTCGGAACGCAGAAGCTCCTTGTCGCGTGCGTAGCCGCCCGTGGCGAACACGATGCCGCGACGCGCTCCGATGCGCCTTGCGTTTCCCGTCTGGTTCTCAAGGTCGTCGGTTCCGGGCGCGTTGTAATCGAAAGCGTAGTTCTCCCGCACGACGACGCCGACGGCCCGGCCGTCGCGCAGGACGAGGTCGTCCACCTTGCAGCGTGCGCGCATCTCCAGCGTGTCGGCAAGAGAGCTTTGCGCATGCGAGACGAGCGCATCGAGCAGGTAGCGCCCGCCGCCGGCCCACAAAAGGCGCTTCGCGCTGTGGCCGCCGCCGTTTTTGAGCTGCTTGAAGGTTGCGCCTCGCTCCGTGAGGAAGCGGTAGAGGCCCTGCGACCCTTCGGCCACGACGCGAGCCAGATCGGGGTCGCCGTAATCCTCGGCCACCTTCCTCATGTCCTCGTACATCCACTCGGGATCGTCCTCTATGCCCTCGGCGGCCTGCTCGTCGCTGCCTACAATGGCGCAGTTGAGCCCGCTCACGCGCGAGGTGCCGCCGAACTGGCCCATCTTCTCGAGCACAAGCGTCCGGGCGCCGGCTTCGGCTGCCGTCACGGCGGCCACCGTCGCTGCGAGGCCGCTGCCGACGACGATGACGTCGACGGTTTCGTCGAATCCCTCTTCGCCGGGGTCGTCGTTGTGCGCGGAATCGGCGAAGGCGCGTCCCGGTCCCGCCATCGCCGCGGTGGCGAAGGCGGCGACGAGGCCGGTTTTCAGAAACTGCTTCCTATCCATGGAGCCCTCCTTTTGGGCGTCGTGTTTTCCCTGCTTGTTGAGATGCGGTTGCCGCTCGGGACGCATCAAGGGGCGTCGTTCATCCATTGGTCGGCATCGTGGCAGCTCATGCACAGGTTCACGGACTCCGAATGGGTTTTGTGGCAGGTCGTGCAGTCGAGCTGCTGGTCGTAGTGGAAGCTGTCGTGCGGATTGAGGTCCTCGCCGACGTCGGCCGTTCTCGCGGCCACCTCCTCGTAGCTTCCGTGGCATGCAAGGCACTTGTCGTTCGAAACCGCTGCGACCCCTTGCGTCGGATCCTCCTCGTCATGGCAGGATGCGCACGTCATGGACGCGTTCTCGCTGTGCAACTGATTTTTGATCGGGTGGCTCTCGCGAAGCTCGTCCTCGTTCGGGACGCTTGCGCCGCGGGGAGCGCATCCCAGGCACAGCGCGCCCGCGACGAGCGCGGCCGCTGCGAGCGCCGTCATCGCCTTCTTCATTGCCCCTCCTCTTCGTCGTGGCTTTCGGGGTTGGTCCCGCCGGTTTCGCGCATGCCCGGCGGCGCCCCTTCGCCTTCTTCCCGTTCTCTTGCTTCGAAGTCATCCCATGGGATGACTACATGATATCCGAGTCGAATACGCTTGTCCAATGGGAATCGAACAGAAGAAGCTGCTCGGACGTCGCATCCGCTTGCTGCGTGAGGAGCGGGGGCTGACGCAGGCCCAGGTGGCCGAGATGATCGGCAACGGCAGCAAACAGTACATATCGGCAATGGAGCGCGGCGACAAAAACGTCACGATAGACGTGCTCTGCCGCGTTGCCGCGGCGCTCGGCACGGACGTTCGCGACCTGATCGAGTTCTAGCGCCCGCTGCCGAGCGCGCACGCCGGCAGGCGGGGCGCCGGTCGCCCTGGCGGTGCGGCCTATCGGGTGTGCGCGGGCTTGCCTCCCCAGTAAAGGCGCATGAAGCGCTTGCGGTAGCGCGCGTCGGCGGGGTTCTTCGGCTCCGCGATCAGGCGCAGCGTTGCGGCGGCCACGTCGCGGGCGGCGTCGGGACGGCGCAGGAAGGAGCCGTTGACGAGCATGGCGCGGGCGCTTTCGGGGTTGCGCGCCACGCGGCGCAGCGCGTCGAGCAGCTCGCGGGCCGTGGTCACGTGCATGGCGGCCCCCAGCGATGTGAGCATCTGCACGTTGACCTTCTCCTGCCCGTAGGCTTTGCCCATGAGGATCATGGGGACCTGCGCGCACAAGCATTCGGTCACCGTGAGGCCGCCCGACTTGCAGATGGCCACGTCGCTTGAGGCCATGAGGGCGGCCATGCCGTCCACGTAATCGAGCACGGTGACGTTGCCAATCCCCAGATCGGCGCACTCCTGGCGCAGGTGGCGCGCATAGTCGGCGTCGCTGCCCGCCACGAACACGAAGTGCAGCGCGTCCTCGAAGCTGTGCAGGTAGGGAAGCAGCTTGTCGAGCGCGGCGCGGAAGTGGACGTAGGGACGGGGCAGGTAGGCGCCCGCAAGCGCGAGCACGACGAGCTTGTCCTGGGGGAGGCCGAGCCGCTCGCGCGTGGCCGTTCGGTCGTAAGCCTGGCGGAAGTCCTCGCGTGTGGGGATGCCGGTGATGAGGATGCGCTCGTCGGGCACCTTGCGCGGGCGCAGCGTCTCGGCCATCGACTCGTTGGCCACGCAGAACAGGTCGGCGGCCAGGTGGGGCCACAGCCCCTCGGTCTCGTAGTCGGTGGGCACGCACACGATGGGGAAGCGCTGCCCGGTGAGCATGCGCGCCGCCACGGCCACGTTGGCCGCGGTGATGTGGGTGCACACGACGGCGAGGGGCTTGCGCTTGCGCACGAATTCGGTGAACGCGGGGTACATGATGCGGTTCCACACGGTGCCGCCGCCCCACAGGAGGCGGCCGGTGAAGGTGAAGCGCCAGGTGAGGTCGTAGACGGGCCGCGTGGCGCCCGTGAACAGCGAGGCGGCCTTGTTGCCGTCGAACACGATGCGCCCGAAGTCCAGCACGTCGAGCACCTCCACCTTAAGGTCGTCGGGCAGAGGGGGCGCGTCCGCAGCGTCGGCCGCACCGGCCGCGCGCGCGGCGCGCCGTTCGTCCTGCATGAGCGTAAACGCCTGCGCCACGGCGTTCGCCGCGCTGCGATGCCCCGAACCCACGGAGGCGTGCATGACGACGACGAGGGGCTTTTCGGGCCTCGGCGCAAGGGCGGCGCCGTCGGGCGCTGCTTCGGGGGGCTGGAGGGTGAGGGCGTCGTTGTCCATGCGCACCATCATACCGCAAACCGCCGCCGGCACGGGCGAGGTTCGCGTGCTTGGCCGCGCCGGCGGTGGCTTGCGGGGTTGCCGGGCGCGGCTGTCCCGCGCCGGTCGCGGCGGCGTGCCGCCTCGCCCCGCACCCTGTCTGCGCTGTGGTTTGCGCTCCGTTCGACAAACCCCTTGCAATGCGGCGGGGGCTTTGAGATAATACCCAAGCTGCATTCCGCCGAGGATGCCGCACGTCCCCATAGTCTAGAGGTCAGGACGCGGCCCTTTCAAGGCTGAGACACGGGTTCGATTCCCGTTGGGGGCACCATTCGCAATTTGTTAGAACCCGCTTGGTGATGTACCGGGCGGGTTCTTTGCTTTCGATGTCTGAGCGCACCATTTCGCACGCTGCACGGACTCTGCGGGAATCCGCCCTTCCGCAGGGTCCGTTCGTTTTCCCTCGCCCTCGTGCTTGTTCGCTTTGGCCCGCGTTCAAGGTGTTCTTCTGCACGGGCGCGGTTTTCGGCCGGCGCCGCCCCCGCGAACGCTACAATGGCGCCATGTCCTACAACCTCGTCACACTCGACAACGCGGATGCCGTGCTCGAAGCCGCCCTCGCCCGGCTCTCCTCGCAGTGCGGCGGACCCCGCATGCCCGTTGCGCTGACCCCCACCGCCGCCGCTGCCCTGCGCCTGCGCCGGGCCTTCTCGGGAGGCCCCTGCGCGATCGGCGTGCGCGCGGAGGCCCTTGACGCGTGGGTGGCCGACCGCTGGGAGCTGCTCGGCGACGGAAGGCGGCCCGTGCGCGCGGGCGAGCGCGAGCTGCTGGCGCGGCGCGCGTGCGGGGACGTCCCGGGCATCGAGGCGACGCCGGGGACGGTGGAGCTGCTGGCGCGGCTGGCCCGCGAGGCGCTTCCCCTGCTGCCGGGGGCGGACGGGGCCGCCGGCCTGAGCGCGGGCGAGCGGGCCGCGCTCGATGCGCTTTCCCGGTACGCGCTGCTTCTGGAGGAGCGCTCCCTCTGCGAGCTTTCCCAGGCCGCGTCCCTGTTGGTCGGGCTTCTCGACGATCCGCCGCCGCTGGTCGTGGTGGGCTTCGACGAGGTGCCCCCCGCCTACCAGGGCATGCTGGAGCGCTTCGGCGAGCGTGGCGACGTGCTGCGCTTGGACGACGGGTGCCGCGCCCCCTCGCGCCGCCCCGAACGCGCCCCCGAGCTTGACGCCGTGCTGGCCAGGTTGTTCCGGCCGGTTGGGGACGACCCGGTCAAGCCGACGGGCGCCGTCCGGTTCGCCTTGCCGGCCGGACGCTACGCCGCGCCCCGGCTCGTGGCCTCCTGCGCGACCGGCGCGGCCGAGCGGGAGCGGGCGCTTGCGCGGGAGGAGGGCCGGGCGCCCCTTCCCGTGGCCGTCGCGTCGCGCGATCCGCGCGCTCTGTTCGACTCTGTGGCGGACGCTCTGGCGGCGAAGGGGGTCTCGTGCGCGGCGTCCGCGACCCGTCCGTTTGCCGAAACCGCCTACGGGAAGGCGTTCTTGGCGCTTTGCGCGCTGCTCTTCGACGAGCCGTGCCCGTTTTCCCGCGCGTCCGATTTCGCGCTCGGCCCGTTCTCGGGCATGGGCTGGCGCGCCGCGTGCGCCTTCGACTCGTCGTGGCGCGGCGACCGCACGGCCGACCGCGAGGGCGTCACGCGCGCCCTTGCGGCGGAAAGCGACGTTGCGCGGGGCGCGCTTTTCGCGCTGGGGCAAGGCGATGTCGAAGCCGCCCTCTCCTGCCTTGAGGAGGCGGCCCTGCGCCGGGCCGACCTGGGCGCCGCCTTCCGAGCCGAGCAGGCCGCAGCCGCTCGGACGGCCCGCTCGTTTGCGGATGCGTGCCGGCGCGTGGGGGAAGACGCGCTCTCGTCGCTGCCTTTGCTCGAGCGCGCCTCGGTGCCGGCGGGGGCCTGCGTTCCCGACGGGGAGGAGGCGCCCGAGGTCGTGTTCCTGTCGCTTTCCGAGGCGGCCGAGCGCGGCTCGTGCTCGTTCTCGTCGCTTCTGGCATGCGACCTGGACGCCGCCTCGTACCCGGTGCGCGCGGCGGAGGACGGCGCGTCGCTGCTTCTGGAGAGGCTTTCCCTGGCCCGCCCCGCCGACGCGCTCTCCCTGGCCCGCAAACGCTTCTTCCGCGCCCTGTCCTCCGCGCGCGGGGAGGTGGTGCTCGAGCGCCCGCTCAACACCGTCGACGCCGACGAGGCGTACCCGGCCGTCATGTTCGAGGAGCTGACGGACTGCTACCGCTCGCAAAGCGACGGGTTTGCCGCCGACCGGGAGACGGGCCTGCCGCCTGCGCTGGTGCCGTACGCGCTGCGCGCGAGCGAAGCCGAGCTGCAGGCCGACCTCGCCTTCGGCTCGCTGGACGAAGGCCGCGCCCCGCTCTTTTGGCCCGTCCCCTCCCTCGGCGAGGTGTCCGAGGGCTTTCGGGAGCGCGTCGTGGTCCCGACCAGGTCGGTGGGGGGAAGGCCCGCCCCCGTCCTGTCCCCGTCCGCCTTGGAGAGCTATCTGGAGTGCCCGTGCAAGTGGTTCGCCCTGCGGCGCCTGCGGCTCTCCGAACCCGACGCGGGTTTCGGACCGCTGGAGATGGGGAGCTTCTCCCACGGCGTGCTGAGGAGCTTCTACAGCCATTTCCGCGAGCAGGGGCACCCGAAGGTGGACGATGCGAACCTGCCGGCCGCCCGCAGCCTCCTGCGCGAGACGTTTGAGCGGCATCTGGGGTTTCAGCGCGAGCTTAGGCGCAGCCGCAACCCGCTTGTCCCCCGCACGAAGATCGAGGAGGCGGAGGCCGCCGGGCTGGGAAGGAGGCTTGAGGCGTACCTTGACCGCGAGGCGCGCCTGCTGCCCGGGTTTAAGCCCGCCTACCTGGAGCTGGACTTCGGCGGGACGGAGCCGTTTTCGTACGCGGGGTGCTTTCTGCGCGGGAGCGTGGACCGTATTGACGTGAACGGCCGGGGGCAGGCGGTGGTCATCGACTACAAAGGGTCGCTCTCGGCCGATCACGCGCTTTCGAGCGCCTCGCCCGCGGCCCAGGCGGGGGGTGCGATGCTGCCGCACAAGGTGCAGGCCCTGGCGTACGCCCAGGCGGTCCGGCGGCTTCTGGGCCTGGACGTGGTGGGGGCCGTCTACGTGTCGTACGGGCGCGACGCCCGGGTGGCGGGGGCCGTCGACCGGACGGTGCTCGACGGGGCCGCCCTGCCGGGGCTTTCCCTGGAGGCGTGCGGCGTTCCGGGCCCTGCGGGGGAGGCCTTGGGCGTGCGGACGCTGTCGCAGCTGGCAGACGAGGTGGAGGAGCGCGTCTCTTGGGCGGTGCGGGCGCTTTTGGAGGGAGATGTCGCGCCCGACCCGCGCGGGGCCGACCCGTGCGGGCACTGCCCCGTGCTCGCCTGCGAGAAGAGGAGGCGCCCGTGAACCTGGACGCATGCACCCCCGGCCAGCGCGACAGCATCCTGCACGTCGACGGACCCCTGCTCGTGTCCGCAGGGGCGGGTTCGGGCAAGACTTTCACGCTCACGCAGCGCATCGCCTACGCGCTCCTTCCCGAAAGCGGGCCGGCGGTCGGCGGCATCGACGAGGTTCTGGCCATCACGTTCACGGAGAAGGCGGCCTCCGAGATCAAGGCCCGCGTCAAGCGCACGCTGCGCGCCGAGGGGCTGGGCGAGGAGGCCCTCAAGGTGGACGGCGCCTGGATCTCCACCATCCACGGCATGTGCGCCCGCATCCTGCGGGCGCATGCGCTCGATTTGGGGATCGACCCGGCGTTCGGCATCGTGGGCGACGCCGAGCGGGCCGATCTGCTCGCCGCGGCCATCGACGGCGCGCTCGGGGCGGACAACGACATCGTGGGCCGGGGCTCCTTCGCGGCGCTGTTCGACGCCTATCCCGCGCGCTCCTCCATGCCCCAGGAGGCTTCGGTGGCCTCCATGCTGCAGGCGCTTCTCGACAAGGCGGCGGGCCTGCGCGGCGGCTTGGACGCCGTGGACTTCGGGCCGGGCGCGGCCCGCGCCTCCTCCTTGGCGCGCGAGCTGCTTGTGGCTTACGAGGAGGTGCGGCCCTGGGTGGAGCGGGCCAAGCGCGGCGCGGCATCCGAGAAGGCGCTCGCGGGCGCGGACGAGGCGCTTGCGGCGCTTCGGGCGTACCTGGACACGCATGGCGCGGCGAGGGAGGGGGCCGCGGGGGAGGCGGAGGCGTTGCGGGAGCTGGCCTGCGTGGTCGACGGCTGCGCCTTCCTGCCGCGCACCTTCGGCGACGCGGCCGTCAAGGCCGAGGTGGGGGTTTTCCAGGGCGTCTACGAGCACGTCGCGCGCCAGATAGCGCTCGCGACGGCGCTTCCCCTGGCGGGCGAGCTCATGGCGCTTGCGCGCGAGGTGGCGGCGCGCTACGAGCAGACGAAGGGCCGCCTGGGCAAGCTGGACAACGACGATCTGCTCTCAAAGACGCTCGCCGCCTTCGAGGAGCATCCCGGCATCGCGCGGCGCTACGAGGACCGCTTCAAGCTGGTGATGGTGGACGAGTTCCAGGATACAAGCCAGCTGCAGATCGACATGATAGCCCGCCTTGCGGGGCCTCGCTTCTCGCACCTGTGCACGGTCGGCGATGCCCAGCAGTCCATCTACCGCTTCCGCGGGGCCGACGTGAACGTGTACGAGGCCCACAAGCGCGTCATGCGCTCCGCGGAGGTGGGCGCGCTCTACGTGGAGCTGACGCGCAACTTCCGCAGCCACGCCGACGTGCTCTCGTTCGTGGACCGCGTGTTCGAGCAGCCCGGCGTCTTCGGCGAATCCTTCATGTCGCTCGCCCCCAACCCCGGCCGCGTCTCGCGCTACCGGGGCCTTGCTCCGCGCATCGACGTGGTGCTGGCCATGCAGCCGGCGGGAAGGGGCACGGGCGTGGGCGCGGCCGACGCCAAGCGGACCGCCGCGCGCGAGGTGGCCCGGCGCTTCGCCCGCCTGCGCGAGGAGGGTCACTCGCCGGGGGAGATGGTCGTGCTTTTGGGCAGGATGGGCCGCGCGGAGGTGTACGCGGAGGCGCTGCGCGCGGAAGGGTTCGAATGCGTGGTGGCCGGCGGGTCGCAGTTCGCCTCCGCCCCCGAGGTCCGCGTTATCGCGCGCCTTCTGGAGGCGGTGGCCAACCCGGCGAACACAGCGGCGCTGTTCGAGGTCCTTGCAAGCGACATGGTGCGCCTGTCGGCCGACGACTTTTTGGAGCTGGCCACCGAAAAGGATCCCGACACCGGCCTGCTCGTCCGCCGCGACCTGGACAAGGGGTTCTCGCGCCTGGCCGCGCTCGACGAGGACCTCGGGCCGCGCCTGGCCCATGCCGCGCGCCTGTTCGAGCGCGCTTGGCGCCTGGTTCGCACAGAACCCCTCTCGGCCGTGGCGGCCGACGTTGTGGCGCGCTCGGGCTGGATGGCCCGCTTGGAGGGGGAGGGCGCGGCGGGAACAGCCCGCGCGGCCAACGTGCTGAAGGCCCTGCGGATCGTGGAGGGCATCGAAGGCGAGCGGCGCGAGGGGCCGGCCTCCACGGCGCGCGCGTTCTCCGACGCGCTGGCCGCGGGGCTTAAGGAGGCGCCCGGGGCGCTGTCGGGGTCAGGGGGCGACGTGGTGCGCATCATGACGATCCACGCCTCGAAGGGCTTGGAGTTTCCCATCGTCGCCTTGGCCGACTTCGCCGACGCGCGCCCGAGGTCCGAGAAGCTGCTCGTCGAGGCGTGCGGCCCTGTCGCCTACGCCTCGCTCGAGCCGGGGGCGGCGTTTTCGGGGGAGTTTCCGAACCTTGGCAAGCGTGCGAAGACGCCGGCGGCCGACGAGGCGGACGAGGGCGCCGACCTGGCGGCGGCCCGGGTGCTTTTGCGCTCGTGCGCGCCCGGCGCGACGGCGGGGTGCTCGCAGGCGGCCTACCGCGCCTCGCTTGCCGAGCGGCGCTGCGAAGAGGAGCTGGCCGAGGCCCGGCGCAAGCTCTACGTGGGGCTGACCCGCGCAAGCGAGGCGCTCGTGGTGGCCATGGACGGCAAGGAGGCTGCGGCGGGCAAGGCGCCGTCGTACCCCCCGCTCGTGGACGACATCCGAAGCGCGCTGTGCGGGACGTCCGACTTTCCCGAAGGCGCCGCCTTGCTTCCCTACGGAGGGAGCGAACCCGCCCGCTTCGAGCGCGTGCCCGTCGTCGCGCCGGATGGGGACGGGGACGCCGCGCCGGACAAGGCGCCGCCCGCTTCGTTTCTCGTGCCGCGCCTTCGCGACGCGGCCCCTGCGCGCGGGCCGTGGGCCGGCGGCGGGAGGGATGCGTTCTCCTATTCGTCCCTCGCCGCCGCCACCTGGCGCGCCGCCGCGCTCCCGGAACAGGATGCGGCGGACGGCTCCTTCTCGCTTGAGCCTCCGGCCGCCCTTGCCGACGAGGGGCGCGCCCCCGCGCCCGATCTCCCCGAAGCCCGCGCCGACGCCGACCGGGCGACGGCTTTGGGCAGCGCGTTTCACCGCGCCGCCCAGTTCGCCGTGGAGACGGGGACGGTCCCCGACGCCGCGCGCCTGGACGCCTTCGCGTCCTTCCACGGGCTCACGGCCGGGCAAAGGGCCCGCCTGGGCGCCGCGTGCGGACGCTGGTTTGCAAGCGACGCGTGGGCCGAGGCGCTCTCCTGGCCCGTCCGGCGCGCCGAGATGCCGTTTGCCGTGCGTGTGGGCTTGCAGCTCATGGAGGGCGAGATGGACCTCGTGTGCACGGACGGGGAGGGGGCGGCTGGGCGGGCCGGCAGGGCGCTTGTGGTGGACTACAAGACAGGCGGTGCGGACGGGGAGTCCGAGCAGGCGGTTCGCGAGCGGCACCTCCTCCAGGCGCAGTGCTACGCCTGCGCGCTGCTCTCCCAGGGCTTCGAGGAGGTTGAGCTGCTGTTCGCGCGCGTCGAGCGCGAGGCGCCCTCCGGCGGCGGGCCGCACACGGTGCGCTACCGCTTCGCCTCGGGCGATCTGGAGGCCCTCAAGGGGGCCATCCTGTCAAAGCGAGGGTGACTTGGACGGGCCGGTCGCCTGCCGTCGGAGGCGGCGCGGCGCCCGGAACCTTGCGCGCGGGCCTCGTCGCGTCCTCTTCGGCGGAAAATGAGGCCAACCTTCCATTTTCTCTCTAATGCGCGATAAGTTCATGACTTAAATAATAAACTATAATTTGGTAAGATTTAATTGAGGGGGCGCTCCGAAGAGGGGCGCGGCAACCCGTTCAGAAGGCGCCCCCTCGCAGGCATCGGCTAGGGCCGGCGGTTGTGGCGGCCGTACCTCTCGTACGCCTCCATCACCTGCAGCTCGTACTCCTTGCGGTAGCCCTTGACCACCGTGTCCAGGATAAGCCCGCTTGCGAATGCGACGATGCCCACGAAAACGAGCGCCACGGCCAGCAGCGCGGAAGGGAGCTTGGGCACGAAACCGGTTTGCGCGAATTCCACGATCACCGGCACGCCGGTCAGCAGGCCCAGCGCGCAGAACAGCAGGGCCACCCAGCTGAACAGGGCGAGCGGACGGTAGTCCTTGAACAGGGACATGATCATGAGCAGGACCTTCAAGCCGTCGGAGAACGTGTTGAGCTTGGATTCGGACCCCTCGGGCCGGTCGCGGTAGTCGATCGGCACCTCGGCGATGCGCCAGCGCTTGTCCACGGCGTGGATGGACAGCTCGGTCTCGATCTCGAAGCCCGGGGAAAGGACGGGCATCGTCTTGGCGAACACGGCGTTGTAGGCCCGGTAGCCGGTCATGACGTCGGAGAACTTGAAGCCGTAGATCCATTTGATGAGCACGCGCACCAGGTTGTTGCCGAATCCGTGGAAGGCGCGGTCGTTCTCCTCGCCGTAGGTGCCGTTGGACAGGCGGTCGCCCACGCACATGTCGGCCTCGTCTGCGAGAAGCGGCGCGAGCAGGTCGGGCGCGGCCTCCGCAGGGTAGGTGTCGTCCCCGTCCACCATGAGGTAGTAGTCCGCGTCGATGTCGCGCATCATCTGGCGCACGACGTTGCCCTTGCCTTGGCGGCGCTCGGTGCGCACGATGGCGCCGTGCTCGGCGGCGATGGAGCCGGTTGCGTCGGAGGAGTTGTTATCGTACACGTAGATGTCAGCATCGGGCAGGACGCGCCTGAAGTCGTCGACGACCTTGCCTATGGTGAGCGCTTCGTTGTAGCACGGGATGAGCACGGCGACAGACGCGCGCCTCCCGTCGCGGATGGTGGTGCCGTCGGTGGAATGGGTCACAGGCTCGCTCCTCTTCTAGACTGTCGAACATCCTATCCGAAATTCGGCCATCGCGCCAGGTGTCCTTGCGGTTCTTCCGGCAAAACACGGTAGGAGAGCCGTTTCCGGGAGGTAAGGAAGAGCGCGGGCCCGCATGCTAGAATGCGGATTCGCGCGCGGATTCAGATTGGTGGCGTTCCCCATGAAACTTCTCAAGCGCTTTGGCGGACGCAGGGGCGTGCTCCTCGTCTCGGTTGCTTCGGCGGCCCTGCTCGCCGCGGTGTTCGTCAGCACGGCCGCCTCGTCGCGGTCGGAGACCGAGGCGGCGATAGGCTCGGTGAGCGAGGCGTACCTGCGGGAGCTGGGCGACCAGGCGGCGCTTCGCCTTGAAGCGGACGTGGGGTCCAGGCTCGCCTCGATGGACGCGGCCGCGGCGAGCGTGGGCGGGGCGGGCGACGAGAGGCTGCTTTCGGAGGCGCTCGACGCCGAGCGGACGGCCGGCGGCTTTTCCATGATGGTCCTGCTCTCCGGGGACGGGCGGCGCTGCTCGGCTTCGGATGCGGGCGGCGCGGCCGAACAGCCCTCCGGGGAGGTTCTGGACGCCTGCTGGGCGGCCCTCGGGTCCGAAGATCCGCGCATCGTCTTCGCCGAGGACGAGGTGGTGTTAGTCAAGAAGGTGGACGCCGTGGCGTGCGGCGGCGCCTCCTACACGGTGATGGCGGCTGCCTGCGAGGTGTCGCAGCTGGTCGGCCGGCAGGAGGGGGACGGGCGGGGCAGCCGCCTGCGCGCCGCCGTGCTGGAGCGCGACGGGTCGTTTTCGGCCGGGGACGACGTTGTTTCCGGCCTGCGGGACAAAGGCTTGTTCGGGATGCTCGAAGAGTGCGTCTGCCTGGGGGAGGGGGTCGACGTCGGGGACGTGCGCTTTCGGTACGCGCGCGGCGAGTCGTTCTCCGTTTCGTGCTCGCTTGACGGGACGAGGTTTCGGTACCTGCACCTGCGGCCCGTTGGGACAGGGGGATCGTATCTGTGCGTTGCGATGCCCTACGAGGAGGCGGGGGAGGACATCGTCGGCCTGAGCAAGGCCCTGCAGCGCAACGCGCTGGTGGCGGCCGTGGCGTTCGCGCTCGCCTCGGGCGCGGCCTTTCTGGCGTACTACCTGGCAAGAGCGCGCAACGAGAAGCTGCTCGCCGAGGAGAAGGCGCGCGCGGAGGACGCGCTTGGCCAGGCGCAGCATGCGAACCGTGCGAAAAGCGAGTTCCTTTCGCTCATGTCGCACGAGATCAGGACGCCCATGAACGGCATCATGGGCATGACGGCCATCGCCCTTGAGCACGTCGGGGACCCGGCCAAGGTGCGCGGCTGCCTGGAGAAGGTCTCGCTGACCTCGAGGCATCTCATGACGCTGCTCAACGACATCCTGGACATGAGCAAGATAGAGAGCGGCAAGATGAGCATCGAGCGCGATCCCTTCGACTTCGCGGCGTTCGCCGGCTCCTTCGAGGGCGTGTTCGGCGCGCAGGCCGCCGAGCGCGGCATCCGCTTCGCCGTCGAGACGGCGCCGGGGCTGCCCGCCTGCGTGGCGGGCGACGAGCTTAGGCTCAACCAGATCGTGTACAACCTGGTGGGCAACGCGCTCAAGTTCACGCCCGAAGGAGGCAGCGTGACCTTGCGCATCGAGCCTATGCGCGGCCCCTCGCGGCAAGAGGGCGCGCGCCGCGCCGTTCGCGACGGGTACGCGGGCTGGGTGCGCTTCACGGTGAAAGACACCGGCTGCGGCATAGCGCCCGAGCATGCGGAGAGCATCTTCGCGTCGTTTGAGCAGGGCGATCCGAAAACCGCGCGCTCCTACGGCGGGACGGGGCTGGGCCTGGCCATCACGAAGCGGCTCGTGGAGATGATGGGCGGCGCCATCGGCCTTGAGAGCCAGGTGGGCCGCGGCTCGACGTTCACGGTGGAGGTCCCTTTGCGCGAGGAAGCCGCGGGCGCGGCGGGCGGGGATTCCTCGGGCGCTTCGGACGGCGCGCCGCCAAACCTGGACGGCGCCAGGGTGCTGGTGGTCGAGGACAACGACCTGAACCGCGAGATAGCGGTCGAGATACTGGCCATGGCCGGCGCCGAGGCCATGGAGGCGCGCACGGGAGCCGAGGCGGTGGCCGCGTTCGAGGCGTCCGAGCCGGGCTTTGTCGACCTGGTGCTCATGGACGTCCAGATGCCCGAAATGGACGGCTACCAGGCAACGCGCGCCATCAGGAGCCTTGCGCGCCCGGACGCCCTCGAGGTGCCCATCGTGGCCATGACCGCCAACGCGTTTGCGGAGGACGAGCGGCGCAGCCTGGAAAGCGGGATGGATGGACATCTGAGCAAGCCGCTTGATATCAAGCTGGTTTATGCCACAATAGACAGGTTCTTGAGGCGCCGCCGCGCGGACGGCGGCGCATGAGGGGGCGCGCCCTGCGCGCCGAGGTCGGCGGAAGGACGGCGCGCTGTGAAGAGGCTGCTAGCTCAGATCATGAAGTTCGGCGTGGTGGGGGCTATCGCCTTCGTCATAGACTACGGGCTGCTCGCCCTGCTCACCGAGGTGTTCGGTGTGAACTACCTGGCAAGCGCCACCGTGTCGTTCACGGTGTCGGTGACGTTCAACTACCTGGCGTCCATGCGCTACGTGTTCCGGCACAAAGAGGGCATGAGCCGTCGGCGGGAGTTCGTCGTCTTCGTGGTGCTGTCGGTGGTGGGCTTGGGCATCAACAACGCGTGCATGTGGGCGGGCGTGGAGCTTTTGGGCATCCATTACCTGGTGGTGAAGATAGGCGCCACGTTCATCGTGATGGTGTGGAACTTCGTCACCCGCAAGGTGTTTTTGGACGCCGGCGAGGAGCCGGAGGGCGCCGCGCGCAGCGAGTGACCGTGCGGGGCGCGGCCGGCGTGCAGGCGCGGGATGCGCTCGATGCGCTGCCGCGCAGCGAGCCGACGATCCCTTGGCGCGGCCCGCTTCGGGCGCGCGGCCGGTGCTGCGGCTTCGCGCCGCTTCCGAAAAGCGCGAGGCCGGGCGCGCGGCCCGGCCTCGTTGCTTTCGTGGTGCCCTTGACAGGATTCGAACCTGCGGCTTTCTGCTCCGGAGCGCAACCTTTTCATAACACTTAATCATATTGCATGTATAACCCATTATGAAATTATCAAAAGTGTTAGTTTGATTCATTACTTGTATGCCATTCTATCACCTGGAATTACATAAACAGATAATTAGAATGCGCCTCAGAGATCACAAAATGCTTTCCAAAAAGTTGTGCCAATTTCCACAATAGATACGCATTTTGTGACCATGTGTGACCAAACGGGCTACGACATGGGACGGAGGCGTCGGAAATGGAGGACGCGAAGCCGAGGTACGAGATCTGCGGCATCTCGAGGTTCAGGGACGGCTGGAGGGCTGATTTCCGTCCCGTGAACAGCGACGGAACGCGCGGGGCGCGGGTCAGACGCGTCATGAAATCGAAGGATAAGGAGGGCGCCAGACGGGAGGCCGAGAAGCTCGCGGCGCGCGGTCTTGCCCGGTACAAGGACGGGGCGGTGAGCGTCGCGCAGATGGTCGAGGCGTACATCGAGGCGTATGCATCGGGTGCGTCGGCCAGGCTTTCCGACAAGACCGCCCGGGGCTACAGGACCGTGGCGCGGCGCATCGACCGCAGGCTCGCCGCGATGGACATCCGGGAGTGCGAAGCGTCCCATGTGAGAAACTACCTGCGCCTGCGCGCGGGCGCGCGGGCGAACACGGTGAGGGCCGAGTACTCGCTTCTGAAAAACGCGTTCGCCAAATCCGTGACGGACGGGCTGCTCGTTTCCAATCCGGCGGCCGAGATCGATCCCCCGGATAAGGAGTCCGCGCCCGATCCGGGCGATGGGAAGCGGGCCGAGGCCCTCCGGATTGCTCGCCTCGCAGGCGGGGATATGTCCGTCGCCGCATACCTCGCCCTTGATGGCGGGCTGCTGCCCTGCCAAATCGTCTGCGTGCGCCCGTGCGACCTCGATAGCGCACGGCACAGCGTGCAGGTGGCCCGCAGGCGAGCCCGGGGCGGAGCGGTGACGGAGCGTGCGAGGCCCCTTGTGCGCGAACTCGGAGCCGAGGCGTGGGAGACGGTCGCGCACGCGGCCGAAGTATGCGAGGACTACGGCTGCTGCATCGTGGGAGGCGGGCTTGCTCCCGGGGATCCGGACCTGCTGGCGAGGAAGTTCGCGGATTTCGCCGGCGCATTCGGCGTCAAGCTCACCCTTTCGGAGATAAGGGGGCGCTGATGCACTACAGAATCGACGCCCTCGGGCAGCGCGGCCCGGAAACGTGGCGCGTGGGGATGCACCCTGTGTTCGACGACGGCAGCAAAGGCGAGAGGATCTTTTGCACCGTGAAGGCGCGAACGCGGCGCGAGGCGCAGAGGCTTGCCGAGGAGGCGCGAGCCGAGGCAGAGGAGGCTCAGCGCAGCGGGGAGTGCGATGCGCCAAGCGGCGGTGCCCCCACGCTTCTCGAATGGCAGGAGCGGTGGGCCGAGCGGCTCGCCGCCACTGGCGCCGTTACCGAAAAAACCGCCGCAGGCTACGTGGATAACATCAAGGGGCTGGGCGAAGTGGCCCACATGAGACTCGACGAGATAGGGGACGACGACCTTGTGAAGGCTCTGGCAGGCATGCTGGGGACGGGCATCTCGCCCAACACCGCCAACACCAGGTTCAAAACCGCGAAAAAGGCGCTTGACAGAGCGAGAGAGGCGGGCATCATACGCGAGAACCCGGCGGAGGAGGTGAAGCCGCCGAAGAAGGTCCCCACGAAGCCGCGTTCGCTGTCGAACACGGAAAGGGAGCGCATGCTCGCCCTCGTCCCGAAGATGGTCGGGCCTCTGCCCGTGGCGATCTGCCTGGGACTCATGGCGGGCCTGCGCGGCGAGGAGGCGCTCGGCCTGCAATGGCGCGACTTCAACGAGGGGGACGGTCTTTTGACGATAAGAAGGGTCGTCACCGCCGACAGGAACGGCATGGCCAAGGTGGAGGAGCGGACGAAGTCGGCCAGCTCCCTGCGCACGCTTCCCGTGGCAAAGGAGCTGGCAGCAAAGCTCGTCGAGCGGAGGACTCAGCACAGGAGCCTGTGCGTCCAAATCGGGATACCGTTTTCGGACAGCCTCTTCATCCTAGGAGATGTGGACGGCCGGCCCCTCGGTCCTAACGAGTTCAGAAGGTCGTTCAAGGCGTTCAGCGACGAGCTTGGCTTCGGGTGCACCTACCATTGGCTGCGCCATACCTTCGCAACCGGCATGATCGCCCGGGGCGTCGATGTCCGCACGGTTTCGTATTGGCTTGGCCACTCCGATCCAGGGTTCACGCTGAGCACGTACTGCAACACCGACCCGGTGGCGCTCGCCGAGTCCGTTGCGGCGGTGGATGCGATGGCGGGTGGATCCGAGTGCGGTCTGCGCCCGGCAACGCCTAGGGATGACGCGGGGAGCGCGCTGCGGGACATTTGCGAGATCTACGGGGTTTCTCCGGAGGAGCTGGTGCGGGAGATCCTTGTTGCGCTTGACGAGATCGGCAGCCCATCCTTGAACACCTAGGCGGAGCCGACCGCTTCCCCGTAGGGGTAAGCGGTTTGCCGCTTACCCCTTCCTTGCCCCATGCCCCGGCGTAGGGGCCGGGTCAAGGGATAAGCGCAAAACCTGAACCAACCCCCGGAGCGCAAGCGGAGGGGGTTTGTGCGGGTTTTGCGCCCCTTGACGCGGCACCGTAGCCGGGGCACCTGCGGCGCGACGTAGCGCGGAGGAGGCATCGGCACACCCGTGGCCCCTCCCCTCGGCCCCGAACGACCGCTTGAGGCAGTCGCGTTCTCACCCGCCCCTTGAACGACGGCTCGGAAAAGCCGCGTCGAAACCTTCTCGGGCATCCAGCGCGCACCCCGGGCCGTCTCCGGCGCGGCACCGCACCTGCCCGGCGGGGCGCTATTCACAGCACACATTTGTATCGCGCAAAGCAGCTGCGCGTCCCGGCCTCACGTAGAACCGCCGGACGGCGTTTTTCGGCCTGCGTGCACGAGGTTGCAAGGGCGAGCGGAGGATGCCTCCGCGGTGCTTCGCACCGGCTCCCGGCGCGGGGCGCGCCCCGCGAGTGAAGCCCGTCTCGTCAACGTCCCGACCTCTTGGCCATAAGATGCGGTCCCGGCTGCAACCGGCTCCCTTGGGAAGCCGCCTGCGGCCCGGATCGCGGCCTTCGATCACGCAAGCGCTGGGCCACGCTCCCATTCCGGATATTCCCAGCCTTTTTCACTGGTGATTTGTTACCCCGTGGGAAAACCCAGGCAGGGCAGCCGTCCGGTCACGGCGCTATGTCGGCGATGAGGGTGACCGGAGCTTGCGTTCTTCTTAAATCATGACTATTCCTCTGATATAATAGAGGGGTGATAGTCCGATGCGAGATCCGGTTCATCTCCATCAAGGCGGCGAGGCTCTTGCGGAACCGAGCCGCCCTATCACAAGCCTACCACAACCCGCGCCCGAAGCGACTCGCGAGCGCGGGTTTTTCTTTTACTGCGATCCTTTGCTGAAAAACGCGCTGAAGGGGAAGCGGGGTCTATCCGTCATGCATCCCGCTCGCACTCCGAAGCACCCACGTCATGCACGCGCTGCACGAGGGATGGGCGCAGTGATGGGGGCAAGCCCCCATGCCCCTGTTCGCACACAGCCTGTTCGCAACCATCATCAAAAAAAGGCGACCCGTTTGATAACCCGATGCCTCGCTTATATATGGGGAACATGTGTAGATGCCCATATACTCATATAGGCACATGGATAGCGGGTAAACGGAACGCGACATGCCAGACGAGAGGAAGGAGGCATGACATGGCGCATCTGTCGGACGGAAGTCGCCTGGAGGCTTTCTCGGATGCCAAGGAGCTGGTGCGATGGGTCAACTCGCACCAGGGCGCGCGGCCTTTGCAGGTCATAACGACGGGAGCCGGCGTTCTGCTCGAATACGAGAGCGCGGCAGGCGGCGGGAAAGCGGGATCGGGGCGCGGGGCGCGGAAGGAGGTGCGGTAGCATGCGTACCATCGCCGTTGTGAACCAGAAGGGCGGCGCGGGCAAGACCACGACGAGCGTCCAGCTCGCCGCCGGGCTTGCCGAGCGCGGCTGGCGGGTCGTCGCCTGCGACATGGACGCCCAGGCGAACCTCACGGGAACCCTCATGGGGGAGGCCGAGCAGCCCAAGTACGCGCCGACCATGTACGAGCTTTTGACCGGGGAGGCGTCGGTGGACGAGGTCATGGCGGCGTGCCGCCGCTGCGACCTCATCCCGGCGAGCCGGCACAACAAGCGCCTCTCCATCATCGACGCGGCCATCGGCGACATGCCGAACAAGCTCTACCACCTGCGCGAGGCGCTCCTCGCCGTGGCGGGCCGCTACGACTTCGCCGTCATCGACACGCCGCCGGCGCGCGACACCCTCGCCTACAACGCGCTCACCGCAGCGGACGGCGCGGTCATTCCCGCCGAGGCCGCCGAGTACTCGCTCGACGGGATAGCCGACCTCGCCGACTCCATCGAGATGACCCGGCGCTACACCAACCCCGATCTCGCGATCATCGGCATCCTCATGACCCAGCACCGGGGGCAGACGAGGGTGGCGCGCGGCATGGCCGCGAACGCGTCCGAGATGGCCTCGGCGCTTGGGACGCGCGTGTTCCCGAAGCCCATCCGCGAGGCCGCCGCCATCGTGGAGAGCCAGGCGCGCTACACCGACATCTTCGACTACGCGCCCGAATCGGGCGTGGCCGGAGACTACCGGTCCTTCGTGGACGAGGTGGTCGGTTTCTTCAAGAAGGGGGATGAACATGCGCAGTAAAGACTTCACGAGCTCCCGCGCCGCAGGGCGCGTGAGGCGCGTGAGCGAGGAGGAGGCCGTGTTCGGCGGCGGTCCGAAACCGACGGCCGAGGGCGCGCAGGTCATTGACGGCAACGAGGCGGCTACCCTCACGCGGAGCATGAAGGTCCTCGTGAGCGACGATCTGTACTACCGGATGAAGGCGTACCTCGCACGGCGCGACAGGAAATGGAACAGCGCCGGCGCGATGGTGCGCGACCTGCTGGAAACCGAGCTGGACAAGCACGGCGCTTAAAGCATCTGCGAAAAGAAGGGAAAGAACATGGACGAGACCGCATACGAGACCTCCTACGGGGAGAGCGAGCCGAAGCCGAAGAAGCCGGCGAAGCGCAAGGCCAAACCCGCCCTCAAGGCACTGCCCAACATCGAGCAGGTGGCGGCGTTTCTGAAAAGCGTCTATGAGGTGGAGGGAGGCGACATCAAGGGCGCTTTGGCGGTGGCGGGAAAGTCCGGCGCGGCCTTCCTCGTCGATTCGAGCGGCATCAAGGGCGTCGTGCTCGACTACCGCACCTACAACGAGCTCGTGAAGTCCGCCGCAGGCGACGGAGGGCTTCAGGGGATCCGATAAGGCATTTGGAAGGCGTTGGGCGCGCTTAAGGGAAAGGGGTTTAGCCCAGAAGCATAAGCCGCCCGCCCTCCCTCTCTTGAGTTTGGCGACCGCGAGGGGAGGGGCGGGCCAACCTAGAAGGGATTCTACACATGGGACACGATGAGTTCAACTTCGCCTCCTGCGCAGAAGCATCGGAGCGCGCCAGCGAGGCGGGCATCTTGGAAAAGGCCGTCCGCTATGGCTGCTGCATGCTCGGAGCCGCTTTGGTTGACGCCCTCCTCGTCCTCGGTTCTTGGGTGGCGTGGCCGTACTAAACGTTTCGGCGCAATGCGCTTTCGGGAAGCCCGCGACACGACCGTGCTGCGGGCTTCCCGCTGGCGCCAGGGAATCATTTAGGCCTTGCGCGACAAACCGCTACGCGGGACTCTGAAACAGGACATTGAGGAGAGGCGGCGCTAAAGGCTGCAACCGCGAGGCCTTCGGCCGCCGTCCCCCGATTTCTCGGAAGCGGCCTTGGCGCAATCGGCGGCGCGCCGGCGGCTCTCTTCGGGAGAACGCCGGCCGAAGACTTCTCGGATCTTCTCCAACGCAGGGGTGAAGCACTCCCGGACGCGCAGGCGAAGGACCTCTTTAACCCCCAGTTCTCGTTGTTCCTATCGGCGTTGCCGATGAACGCGTCGACGACGAACATATCCCAGAAGCGCTCGCGCACCAAAGCCGAATCGTCTGCCAGGTTGTCGATTGCGGAGCTTGGCGCCGTCCAAGTTGACGATCCTCATCATCAGCCTCTTCCCAATCGCCAGGGTCACCATGTCAGCACCCTCGAAACGACATTGGTTTTCTTAATTATACACCGTGGGCGAAAACTCCCCGTGCGCGCCATTGCCGTCATCAAACGCGCCTTCGCCTTTGATGCCCATCCACCCCGAAAACGGGTGATTGAAACCCGCGAATAGAGGGTAAGCTCCATTCGGATACGCAAGAGACGCATTTGTACGGCATATCCGGTTCCGGATATACACAAATGCAAGCGCCCCGCGCGCCTTGGGACGGCGGCCCTGCGACCGAAACGGTCTTAGGGCCTCCCACCCACGGGCGCGGCCACGCCGCGCACCCGGCACGCGACGGCCCATGCGGGCGCGTCGGATGCCGGGTGCGCGCGGGGCGCTCTCTTGGCAGGGCTCCGCCCATGCACCGGGGAGGCGAGGACATGGAGAAAGGCAACGAGGGCCGAAAAAGCGCGGGCGTGTTTTTGCGCATGACCCCACAGCAGCGCGACCTCATAGACCTGTTCGCGAGCCAGGCGGGCATGACGCGCTCGGAGTACGTCGTGCAGTGCTGCGCCTACAGGCAAAACAGCTTCCTGCTCGACGCTCGCCACGTCATCGACGCCGTGGCGCCCATCGTGCGCATCCGAAACGACGGCGGGCCTCCCGCCGAACTCGACCTGCCCTGCACCGCGCCGCCGCGCAGGGCGGCAGACAACGAGGTGCGCGACCGGCGTCTGGAATTGCGCATAAGCCCCTACGAGAAGGAGACGATCCGCTCCGAGGCGCAGCGCCTGCACATCACCATGACGGAGTTCGTACTCATGTGCTGCGTCTACCGGCCCACGCCCGACCACCCCGTGCTCAACAAGGACGAGGTGCGGAAGGTGTACGCGGAGCTGCGGGCACAGGGCCGCAACCTCAACCAGATAGCCGCCGCCGCGAACCGCATAGCCTCGGTCGCCTGGAGAGACGACATCGACGCGGGGATGGTGGACAGGCTCTGCGCCGAGCTCACGGAGGACAACGAGCGCACGCGCGCCGCCGTCAACGACGCGCTGAGGGCTGCGGGAGAGGCGATGCGCGCAACGCGCATCCGCAACGGGACGCCCGGCAGGTGACGACATGGCGATGATAAAGACGCTCGCGCGCAAGCACGGCGGGTGCGAGAACATCATGGACTACATAGAGAAGGAGGGCGCGTGCCTTGCCTACGACTACGGCGACAACGTGGCCGATCTGTCCAACTGGGCGCGCGAGTTCGACACGGTGCGCGCCGATTGGGGCAAGGATGCGGGACGCAAGTACTACCACGTGATGATAAGCCCCGACCCCTCCGACGGCTGCGACCTGGAGACGCTGCGCGAGCTTGCGACCTCGTGGGCGCGCGAGCGCTACCCGGATGCGCAGTGGGTGATCGGCTACCACGACGAAGGCGGGCGGCTGCACGCCCACATAGCAATGAACGCGGTGATTCCGAGCACGGGCTACAAGATACACATGAGCGACGATGACGTGGAGGCGGATGCCAAGGCCCTCCAGGACATGTGCCGTGCGCGCGGCCTGAGTTACTTCGAGGGACCCAGACCTGAGCCGTCGGGAGACGGGTGGGCCGTTGCGCGCGGAGCGCGACGCCGTCCGGCGGTCGCGCTCTCGGACGCCGAACGCCGCCTCATGGCGCGCGGCGTGGTGCCGTGGAAACAGGAGGTGCGCGACGCGATGGACGCGTGCGCGGGCGCGGCGACGTCGTGGGATGACTTCGTCGGGCGCATGGCGGCGCTCGGCTACAAGGTGACCCTCGGCAGGCGCGGGGTGGCGACCGTGGCGCATCCGGATGCACAGGGCACGCGAAAGACGGTGCGCGCCACCGACGACAACCTCGGGAGCGACTACACCAAGCAAGGGGTCATGCGCCGCATATCGGCCCGCATCGGCAGGCGCTACGCGGGCAGCGTCGCGCTGCCCGCTCGCTCGCTGCGCCTGCCGGCCACGATGGAAGAGACGATCAGAGCGCGCGGCGCGCGCAGGCCGTGGCTCGACCCCCAAGACGTGCTCGACTCGCTCTCGGTGCTCAGGGAAAACGGCTTCTCGGACGTCTCGGAGGCGCGGGGCGAGCTCGAAAGGCTGAACGGATTCCTTGAGCGGCAGCGAGAGGCCCTCGACGCCCTGCGCGCCCGCGTGGAGGTCGTCGAGGGCGCGAGGGTGCGCGCGCGAAGATGGGAGAGCCTGCGAAGCGGCGAGGACGAAGATGCCCTGTATGCGTCGGTCGGGTCCTACTTCGAGGTGCGCGAGATAGAGCAGTGGTTCGAGGAGCGCGGGATGTCCGTCGCCGAATACGCGCGCCAGGGCGGCTCCGAGATCCTGCGGGAAGCCAGGAGTGACTTGCAGGCCGTCGCCGACGCCTGCGCCGCTGCGGAGCGCGACATCAGGGCGCTTTCCAAAGCCCTTTCGACCATGGAGCGCCTCGCGATGCCGTGCGCGCCTGCGCGCGGCGGGTCACGCACGGGGGCTTCGGGGCAACTCGCCATCGAGGGCAGGGCCGGGCTCGCGCGGTTGCGCGGCGAGGTGTTCGAGCGCACGGCGGCGCTGCTCGCGCAGCAGGACGACGAGCGGCTGAAGCGGCTCGCGCACTTGCAGCGCGAGGCCCTGCTGCGCGAGCAGATGGCGGCAGAAAGAGCGGCTGGGAGCGACACCCCCGAGGAAAAACAAAGCGAGCATCAGAGAGAAAACGAGAGAGGGGCATCCCATGAAGGTTTCGATCTACTATCTGACGGGCAACTACGGAAGCCTCGACACGACGCTCCAGTCGATACAGGACGGCGTGTTAATTGACGACGCCTACCTGCAGGCAGACGAGCTCGAAGATCGCGGCGTGGTGCTCATCCGAGCGCTCTACAGCAGCTCTGCGGAGGGCAGGCAGGCCATCACCAACGGCGAGATCGTGGTCGCCGCGCCCGAGGAGCTTGCCAACATCGGCCTCATCACGGTGGACGGTCAGCCATTCCTCCAGCGCATCGGAGAGGGACCCTTGGACTTCGCCCTTCTCATCCCCGACATGCTCGCCAAGGCGGGGGTCGGGCAAGACGAGGACGAAGAGGACGAGGATTTGAACGAATAGGAGAACCCATGGAAACGAAGAGATGGACGGAATACGACCGGATAGACGAGGCGATGGACCTCATCGAGTTGGACTGGTTCGAGAAGCGTTTGACCTTCAACCCGCTCGCCTACGCGCGCACGGACGAGGACGCTAAAGCCGTTGCCGCCTGGGTGCTGAACTTCCTCACATGCCCCTACACCAATTCCTCAGCCCTCGCCGCAAAACTCAAAAAACGGCGAGCGAGGTCGCTGTTCAGGAAGCGCCACGATGCGGACATAGTCCGGTTGGAGAAGGAGGAAAAGGCCTGGAAGGCGGCGATGGCGCTGCTCGAAGCGTGCATCGCGCTGCTGCGGGATTGGTGCCCCGACGAGGACCTCTCGCTGGGAGCGCTTTTCTCACTGGTGAGCATGGCCGAGACCAACGACGGCGAATGGGCATCTCCGCTCGATTTTCTGTTCAACCAGATAATGACAGGGAAAAGGTACGTCGAGGCGAGCGACGGAAACGACGGGGCAGATGAGTGGAGATGGGTTCCGACGCAGCTCGAAAGGAAAGGAGACGGGGCCGTCCCGGGCGAAACAGGGGGCCTCTCCCCGGACGAGGATACGGCCTTGGGCCTTTACGAGAGCTTCAAAGGAAACACCATGCCCGTACAGTACGAGGCCGTCAGGATGTGCAGGATAGCCCTGTGGCACATGGCCGAGCATGTCGGATCGCAGCTCGCGCTGCTCGCCGGGAAGGCCGAAGGAGAAGCGGTTCGCACCTGTTCGGACGACGGGGGTTTGGCATGAGGGCGCTTATCGCCTGCGAGGAGAGCCAGGCGGTCACGCTGGAGCTTCGGAAGCTGGGCCACGAGGCTTACAGCTGCGATGTGCTCCCGTGCTCGGGTGGCCACCCCGAGTGGCACGTGCAGGCAGACGCCCTTGAGGTGGCCAAGATGTCGTGGGATATGGTGCTCGCCTTCCCGCCGTGCACGCACCTCGCGGTGTCGGGTGCCAGGTGGTTCCCCGAAAAGGTCAGGGACGGACGCCAACAGCGCGCCATCGGGTTCTTCCTCGCCTTCACCGCGCTCGACCACGTGCCTCGCGTGGCCATAAAGAACCCGGTGGGCATCATGAGCAGGCTCTACCGCAAGCTCGACCAGATCATCCAGCCGTGGATGTTCGGCCACGCGGAGACGAAGGCGACCTGCCTTTGGCTCAAAGGCCTCCCCAAACTGGAACCCACCGACCTTTTGAAGGGCGTGGAACTCGCACATCGCGTGCACGAGATGCCGCCCGGTCCCGAGCGCGCGCTACTGCGTAGCAAGACCTACGCGGGCGTCGCCCGCGCCATAGCAGTGCAGTGGGCGGGACCGGCCTAATAACGCCCCGCCTCTAGATGGAGCAGCTTCAGCGATGTTTGGTTGACGGGCATCGTCTATCTTGCGAAGCCGACGCCGCCGCTTGACGGGCGCGCTCCATCAACTCCGCAGGCGTCTCATTTTTGTCATCCGCGCACCGCTTCTGGTAGGTCTCAAACACCTCTTGGATGAAATAATCTACCTTCGGTGTCAACAGGCTCGGATACGCTCTGCTCTCTACGATGTCGTAGATCTCGTCTATGGACGACGGGTGCATGGCCTCGAGGAGAGCGAGAGCGTCAACCGCATCTCGGTCGGTCGCCGTCCTTGCCGATGTGAGCTTTAGAGCCAGCATCGTCTCATCGTCAAGTCTGGAAACCTCAAGGTTCGAGAAACTAAACAGCGCTTCGGTTGTCATTCCGCCGGGGTTGATGAATCCCTTGAAGGCGTCGTTGAGCCAATCTTGCTCCAAATTCCGTTCGGCTGCGATCTCGGCAACAACGTCGCGGAACTCCCTGCGTGGTTCGAACAGGGCGTCAATATCTCGTGTTGAAGCCCTCGCGTTATGGCAGAGTGACATGACCGCTCCTCCACCGATGATCAAATGGCCGTTTATCCCTTTCTGGGCAAGTCTCTCGTTAATAAGCTCGAGCAGTTCGACTATATGATTGGGAGTAAGGTCTTTCCCGTGCGACGCCATCGCTAGCACCTCCCCAGCAGGTTGTCGCCAAGCATCAGGTTCCTCTTCTTGAATTCGTCGCAGGTCGTACCCTCGAAGTACCGACGGGCATTTTCGTCCCGGCCGCACACCCCTGGCAGCGCCCAGACGGGCTCGGCGAGGTAGTAAGACGGCTGGTAGACCCAATCGGGCACTTCGAGCGAGTACGTGTGCGACAGCAGCTCAACCAGGGCGGCTATCCTCGCGTCGAGGATAGGATCGCCGGATGCCGGAGGCTGCTCATGTACCATAACTGTGCGCTCGGCGTCGCCAGCGTGGAGGTAGTCGTCCAAGAACTGGTTGTAGGCGTTCTCGCGGTCGCCGTCGATAGCAGCCACATCGCCCACCCTCATTCTAACGGGTGCCATATGCAGCCTCCTTTGACTTGTCTGGGACTCGTTCTGCCTCCCGAAACTTACCCTTCATCGTCAACCTCTTCCCAGTCGATCAGATCCGTGCTTCGGTCATGCGCCACGAGGTCGGCGACGGCGCGCTGCTTGGTGGCGATGGGCAGCGCGTTGAACTCCGTCCTGTCTACCACGGACCTGCCGAGATCCGGCAAGAAGTCGTCCGTATGCTCGTAGTCGATGACGCCGTAAGGCGTTGGGACCTCCCCGGCGCGCCCGGTCGTCACGCAGGTGACCCGCCCGAGGGGGACTTGGGAGATGACGCCCCACTGCGACGCGGCGGACTCAAGGCTCTCGTAGGTGAACTCGCCGGGGCGCAGGAACACGGCGATCTCCCCGATGAGGCTTCGGTCCAGATGGTTGAAGGCGTAGAGGTACGCATCGTGCGCGACCTTCACGAGTACCCCGTCTTCGACGAGCCTTCTCAGCGTCGAGCGCAAGGTGTTGCCCTGCTCGTTGAAGATCAGGCCGAGCTCGCGCGAGCGGAAAAGGCACCGCCTCTTCTTGTCCCATTTATGCAGCAGCTTGACCGCCTCGATACTTTTCACAGCACCTCCTGGATGCGAATAGTTCAAAAACGCACCACTTATTATACGCCACATTTTTCGAAACACCATCCGTAGCCGAAAAAGGTCTACGCTAAAACAAGAGCCGACCCAAAAGGATCGGCTCTTGCGCTGCACGTCCGCCATTGCCGTTTCGTTGGCCATGGCTGACCGGCGACGCTACATCTGAAGACGCCCCTGGGACTCGGCTGCGCCGTGGGCGCTGTTTGCGGACGCGGCCTTGGCGAAGGCGCGGGCGGCGTCGTTCATGGACGAGGGGCTGCGCTCCGGGGAAGGGGAGGGCGCGTCGCGCACCGGCTGCGGCGCGGCGTCCTTCCCGGCCGCCATCTTGTGCCCGCTGGTCGGAGCGAGCGGGTCCTTGACGGCGGCCTCTCGCGCGGCGCGGCGCGCCTCTTGGACGCGCTCGAATCCCGGGTCGTCCTTGTACATGCCGATGAGAGTGGAAGCGTCCTGTTTGGTGGGGCTCTCGCCGAGCGTGGCCATGTCCTCGTCGCTCACGACGCCTGCGGCGCGCAGGTCTGCGATGAGGTCGAGCTGGCACTCGGTCGCCGGGGCGAGCGGGTCCTTGATGACGACCTCGCGTTCCTCGTCCTGCGCCGAGGCCACCACTGGCGAGATGGCGTTGCGTCGCTCGGCCTTGATGGTCGCGTCCAGCCGGAAGATAAGCCCTTCGGCCTCGTTCTTGATCGCGCGGCAGTACTCGTTGAGCGCTTTGGCGTCCTCGAGGAGCACGGTCGAGGGGAGCTCGGGCACGGTGTCGTTGGGGATGCCGTAGCGGGCGTTCACGGCGTACATGGCCGTGTCCCCCGCTTGGGCAATGTCCTCGCCCCATTTCTTGCACGCGGCGAGGTAGGCCGGGCCGTCGATCTCGTCCTCGAGGTCGATCTGAGGGGGCAGCCCGCGATAGCGCTTCTCGTTCGCCCCCTCCACGGCCGACGCAGGGTAGAGGATGTCGCAGAACAGGTGCCCGGCCTTGGAGCGGTGCACGGTCGGGATGCCCGGCTCGCCTTCCTTGACCGAACCCCCGAAGCGCGCCCACCCCTCGGCGTTGCGCAGCTCGCGGGTGTCCTCGTAGGGGCTCGCCATGATGGCGGCGCAGTTGAGCGCCGACTCCTTCGGGTGGTTGCCCACGGTGGCGAGCCACTGCGCCCAGAGGTCGGGGTCGGTCACCGCGCCCTTGAGCGCGCCTAAGTTGCTCTCGTAGATCTCTTCGGTGGTGATGCGCTTGCCAGCCATGGTTCTCTCCAATCGTCGGAATGCCGCAAGACGCATCCACCATATACGAGGCCAAGGAGGATGGGAACGTCGGTTGCCAAACGGAGAGGGGGCATTGCGGGGCGCGGGCACCCGGAAAAGAGCCGACTTCGCGCGTGCGGCGCTGAGCGCCCGGATACGGGCATGCGCGCACCTGTCCGGTACCCGGCTAGGGTCGCACCCCGAAACGCCCCGCAGAGGCGGTTTCAGAAGGCCGTTTTTTCTCGCTCCGTCCCAGGTCCCGGATACGCCAGCTAAAAGTTCGCCGCGCTCTCGTCGACGGGATCGACGACGAGAGCCCGCCGCGCCCATCTGCTGCGAGATGCGCAGCGCAACGTCAGAGGCTTCTGCGTGCCGTCGCCGCAGCCGCCTCGGTAACGGTGCGGGGCGCGGGCTCGTCTAGGAACCTCTCGGCGGCGGCGCGGTTGTCGGCGCACGATGCGGCGGGGGCCTCCTTAGGCGCTTGGCGCTGCGGTCCGAGGTCCTCCTCCAAGCCGGGAGCCTGCGCGAGCTCGGATTTGAGCGTATCGTACTCACCTTTGAACTCCCAGGCCGCGCACGCGGCCTTCTCGGCGGCGGCGAGTTTCTCCTGTGCGCCGGCGAGCCGCTCCTCGCACTTGGCAAGCCCCTCGGCCACGCCCTCCACGACGCGCTCGGCCTGCCGCAGGCAGGTCTCGGAGCCGGTCAGCTGAGCGGAGAGGACCTTGCCGCTTAGATGACGGTGCGCGCCCGAGACGGCGAGGTGCGCCGTGAGCTCGCGGTCGATATCGAGAGACAGGCCAAGCCCGTAGTAGGTGCCAAGCTCGTAGGTCCCCTCGGAGCGCATCCTTAGCCTGGCGTCAAGGATGGCGCGTACCGCAGGGGCTTTCTCGAAGAAGCGCCGCCCGCCCACCTCCACGTCGCAGGTTCCCGATCCGGCCGCGTTGTCTCGCCGGATGCGGGAGAGGGCGGCCTTGAAGGCCTGCTCGTCCTCGGCCACCTCGCGCGCCCGGGCAGAGAGGGTTTCAACCATCGGCGCGTACTTGCAGGCGGCGT
>NZ_CBDTNW010000051.1:0-10892 GCF_965361815.1 Rubneribacter sp. | reverse complement strand
ACGGGAATTCGGTTCCGTGCCTCCCCGACCCCCTCCCCCTCCCCCCGCCTCCCTGTCCGATGTGGGACTGGATATGGAGGGGAACGGCTGTGCGAGCCAGATCCACGGAAGGTTCGGATTCGATGAGAAGAGGGGGATGTGGACGTACACGTGCCTGGGGCAGCATGGAAGCGCGCTGCGCAAAGGCGAGGATGTCATCGACGTGTCGAAGGGCGAGACGCGCTACGTGGTGGACGGCGACCAGCTGCAGTTCGGTGTCGGCGGGTCGTTTTACGAGTTCGTCATCGAGGGCGATCATTCGGAATAGGAGGCGGCTGTGGGCATTTTCGGTAAGAGGAATCCGAGGTGCGTGGGTGGGTCCATGTTCGACGGCGCACCGGAAAACGCGCCATTCGAGGATGCGGGCAAGACGCCCGAGGCCGCATTCGAAGGGGTCGAGGAGTCCGAGTGCTCGATCGACGAGGTCAGGGCCTCCGGACCCGTTCCCGATGCGCTCGATGGAGCCGAAGCGTTCGGCCCTGCGGTTCGTGTGCCTGAAACGCCCGAGTTCTCTTCGGCTGCGCTCGTACTGGAGAAGGAGGGGCCGGCTGGGCCCGAAGGGCGTGCGCGGGTCGAGCGATCCGAAGTGTTTGACTCTGCGCCTGGCGTTTCTGGCACGTCCTTTGAAGGCTGCGAGCCGAAGGAGGCGGCGTTCGAGGAGTCTTCCGTCAAAGCGTTCGGGCCCGCGCTCGGCGAGCTTGAGGGCGACACTCCCGATCCTTGGCCCGAGGCTGTGGCGGCTGAGGTCGGAGCGTTCGAGTCGCAACCCACCGAGCAGGTTCCCCTTGTGCTGCGGTGGTCCGTCCGCTCGCAGCGGGGTCCTCGCGTGACAAACGACGATTACGCGATGGGAGCTTCGAGACATTTTGCCCTGTCGGACGGTATTGGCGGTGCGTCGCTGGGAGAGGCCATGTCGCGGGCGGCCTGCGTCGGGGCGTTCTCGGCTTTCGAGGCAGACCTGGGCTGCATCGAGGCTTTCCGCAGTGCGAACGAGGCCGTGATCAGGGTAAAGGAGATGACCGACTGCCCAGACTCCGGCGCCACGCTGCTGCTTGCCGAGCAACGTGGGACCAGCATGGATTTTGCCTGGGCAGGCGACAGCGTCGCGTATCTTCTGAGGAACGGGGAATTGGAGCTTTTGACCGAGGTGGGTCGCACGCGGGCCGGGTCGAATGAGCTTGACGGGGCGGTGGGATACTCGCCTGCCCTAAAGCCGAGGACGAAAACGGTCGGCATCGAGTTGGGCGACCGGTTCCTGCTATGCTCCGACGGGGTTTGGGAGGCGCTTGGACGCGATGAGCTGCGCGGCGTGCTCGCGGAATCCTTCAATGCCGTCATCGCGGCCGAGGAGCTTGTCGATAGGGCGGTGGAATGCGGCCACGACAACGCCACGGTTGTCGTCATCTACGTCGAATCGGGAGGGAGCGTGCTGCGCCGAGTCGCGCAAAGCGATTGCGACACCCCCGAGGTCGGCGGGTTTTAGCCGCCCGCTTTGAGTCGGGAAGCTGGTGTGGGGTTGGTCGACGATGGTGGAGGACGGCTATGGCGAGGTTCATCGACGAGACGGGCGGACAGTGGGCCGAGGGCAGGATCAGGGGCCTCGACTTCGCCGAGGGCGTGTACGGCAAGGTGTGCGCCGTCGAGCGGGACGGCTTGACGCTGGTGGCCAAGGGGTTCAAGCGGTTCGAGGGGGAGCGGGGCTTCTCCGGGGCCGAGATGCGTCGGGACAGGGAGTATGACCGGCTTGCGAGCTTGGATGGTCTGCGCGGGTACGCGCCGCGCGTGCGCTGCAAAGGCGTGCTCGAGGTGAACGGGGAGAGCCATCCGGCGTTTCTTATGACCTACGTTGAGGGAGTGAGCTTCGACAGGGCGCTTGACGCTTTGGCTGGGTCCGATGTCGCTTCCTTGTCGGCGAGCGAGACGTTGGAGCTTGCCGGGAAGTTGGTCGAGCCGTTCCTTGCAATGGAGCGCGCCGGTGTGGCGCACGGCGATCTGCATGCGAGCAACGTTCGGATCGCGGTCGAAGCGGTGGGCCGGCCTTCCGTTGCGAGGGTGGGGCTCATCGATTTCGGCAACGCTCGGCAATCGGATGCCGCAGGGCGCAGCCTGTACACTCCCACCCCAACTGTCAAGCGCAAGATGCCCGGCAGCTTCTGGTTTGAGTCTCCCGAGTCGTTTAGCTGCGATGCGTGCCCGCACAACGAGGGCGCTCGCTCCAAGCCCAGCTCGAACATGTGGGCTTTCGGAGCACTGCTGTACTACGCCTACTACCGCCATCTTCCGCACGACGGGGCCGCGCGCGCCTACAGCAGCGTATGGGGTTCCGAAACGGTGTCGGAAAAGGGTCGTGCGAGCGCCTTGAGAGCGTTTATCGAGGCGAAGACCGTGCCTCTCGAGCTTCCGATGAGTCCTGGCGACAACGAGGACAGCTTTCGGATGCTTTCCGACCTTATCCGCAACACGATGGTGGACGACCCCTCGCGGCGTTGGACGGCGCAGCTGTGCAAGAGGCGGGTGGAGGAGTTTTCCGAGAAAAGGGTGGCCGAGAGTTGCGATTCGCCCAGACCCCACCAGCTTTTTTCGACAGAGGGCGGGCGGCGCGGCGCGGGCGGGCAGGTCGCGGTTTCCAAGGGAGCGCTGCCGGATGACCCTGGGTCGGAATCGGGGCGACAGGCGGGCGACGGGAAGGCGTCCAAAGCGGGCTCCCTCGTTCGTGCAGGGTTCGTTTGGGCCTTCGCTCATCTTGGCATCTCCCGATGCCAGGCCGCTTTGGGAAGCCGATATAGGCGGGGAGACGGATTTGCGCAGAACGGCGCCAAAGCCGTTGCATGGTGCAGCAAGGCTGCCGAACGGGGGAACGCGGCAGCTCAGAGCGAACTGGGCTTTTTATACGAGAGAGGGATCGGCGTGGCGTGCGACTACGCAAAGGCTGCCGAACTGTACGCCCAAGCCGCCGAGCGGGGCTGCGTCGAGGCTTTGCGCAACCTGGGTCGTTTGCACTACAGGGGCCTTGGCGTCGTGCGAAGCGACCGGTTGGCCGCCGAGCTGTGGAGCGACGCCGCCGAGCGGGGCGACGCTGCGGCCCAGTG
This sequence comes from Rubneribacter sp., assembly GCF_965361815.1. NCBI lineage: Bacteria > Bacillati > Actinomycetota > Coriobacteriia > Eggerthellales > Eggerthellaceae > Rubneribacter > Rubneribacter sp. The sequence goes on along the minus strand of NZ_CBDTNW010000051.1, from coordinate 7,764 downwards.
CTGCCTTGGCTATCTGTACGACAAGGGCCGAGGTGTTGCGAGGGATCGTGTCAAAGCGGTCGAATGGTACGCCAAGGCAGCCGATCAGGGACACGCTGCAGCCCAGTGCAACCTGGCGCATCTGCTCTATAACGGCTTGGGTGCGGAGCGCGACGTTGCCGAGGCGACTCGGCTGTGGCGCCGGGCCGCCGCGCATGGTCACGAGGACGCGCTTGCGGCGCTGGCCAAGTACGGCCTGGCATAGCCGAAAGGACGCTGCGACAACGTTGCGCAAGGCCCTGGGCGCGGCATGCTAGCATGGCCTCGCACGAGGATGTACATGGAGGACGGAGGACGATCATGGCGCGGTTCATCGACGAGGACGGCAACGAATGGGCCGAGGGCAGGATCAGGGGCCTCGACTTCGCCGAGGGCGTGTACGGCAAGGTGTGCGCCGTCGAGAGGGACGACTTGACGCTGGTGGGCAAAGGATTCAAGCAGTTCGAGGGGGAGCGGGGCTCCTTCGGGGCCGAGATGCGTCGGGACAGGGAGTATGATCGGATCTCTCGCATGGACGGCTTGGAGGGGTATGCTCCGCGAGCTTACGGAAAGGGCACGCTGGAGGTTAACGGAGAGCGCATCCCTGCGCTTCTTATGAGCTATGTTGAGGGAGTGGGTTTCAAAAGGGCTATAGACATTTTAGCTGGGTCGGAAAACGCGCTTTTGTCTGCCGCCGAGGTGCTGGGTCTTGCCAGGAAGCTGGTGGAGCCGTTCGCTGCGATGGAGCGTTCTGGGGTCGTGCATGGCGATCTGCACACCGAAAACGTTCGCATCGTTCTCTCCACCGAAGGAAAACCCGTCGTGAAAGGGGCGGGGCTCATCGATTTCGGCAATGCCCGACGGTTGGGTGCCAACGGGCGCAGCCTGTACACTCCTACTCCGGCCGAGCGGCGTCAAATGCCCGGCAGCTTCTGGTTCGAGTCGCCCGAGTCGTTCAGTTGTGCTGCGTGCCCGCACAACGAGGACGCTCGCTCCAAGCCCAGCTCGAACATGTGGGCCTTCGGGGCGCTGCTGTACTACGCTTACTATCGCAAGCTTCCCCACGATGGCGCTGCGCGCGCCTATAGCAGCGTGTGGGGCTCCTTGACGGCGACGGAGGGGGCGCGCGTGCGCGCCCTGCAAAACTTCATTGAAGTGAAGGCTGTGCCCTTGGGCCTTCCGATGAATCCTGGTGATGATGCCGAGGATTTTAGGATGCTTGCCGAGCTCATTCGCAACACGACGCTCGACAATCCTGCGAAAAGGTGGACAGCAAAGCGTTGCATGAGTGAGATTGAAGTTCATTTCGGCGGTGCCATCCCTTCCGCGGAGATGGCAGTCAGTCGGCTTCGTGCAATGGCTGACGAGGGAGAGCCTTTGGCGCAGTACCGTTTGGGCCTTCTGTACGATATAGGTCTGGGCGTGGGAAAAGATTACGCCGAAGCGGCCAATCTGTACGGACGGGCTGCGGGCCAAGGTATCATTGCGGCCCAATGTAACCTGGGCAACCTATACTGCGAAGGTCTTGGTGTCGAACAGGACTACGAGCGAGCTGCCGAGTTGTATGAGCAGGCTGCAGCTCGGGGAGATGCTGCGGCCCAATGTAACCTGGGCAACCTGTGCCGTGACGGCCTCGGCATTGATCGGAGCTACAAGCGAGCCGCTGAGCTGTACGGGCAGGCTGCGGAGCAGGGGCACGTGGAAGCCCAACACAACCTAGGTAACCTCTACTTTGGCGGCTTCGGCGTCGATCAGGACTGCAAGCGAGCCGCCGAGCTGTGGGGTCGGGCTGCGGAGCGAGGGTATATCCCGGCCCAATGTAATCTAGGCTATCTGTACCGTGATGCCCTCGGCGTTGAGCGGAGCTACGAGCGAGCCGCCGAGCTGTGGAGTCAGGCTGCGGAGCGAGGACATGCCGTATCTCAATGCAATTTGGGCGCTTTGTACTATCACGGCCGGGGCGTCGAGCGGGATATTGCCAAAGCAACCGATTTGTGGCACCGGGCTGCTGCGAGCGGCTACAAGGGTGCGGTTGCGATGTTGACCAAGTACGGCCTGGCGTGATGTTGGCGTCATGTACGACAGCAGCCCTGTCCGCTATTCCGCGGAAACCAGGAAGGCGATGCCCAATTCGGCGTCCGGGTAGAAGCCTCCCTTGTCTTTGTTGAACGAGGGGCCCAACGCGATGACGTCGCCTATTCGCACTTCGCTGCTCTCTCGGTCCCCATCTCCAATGAGGATGGGAGATACGCGGTCGTTCCGATAGAGCAAAACCAAGGTCCCGTATGTCGAATCGAGGTCTTGCACGGTCCAGCTTCCGTTTCCGTTGTAGGTGATGCGGACGTGGCGTCTGCTCACGCGCTCCAGCGTGCTGGGAAGGATGATGCCGTGCTCGCCGGCTGGGATCTCTCGGCCGATGAAGACGGGATCGCCCACCGGGAAGAGATATTGGTCGCGACGGAGCGTGTAGCCGGTGTACGATCCGTTGGAAAACGACACTTCTTGCAGCAAGAGGGATTTCGCGGCACCAGCGGGAGCGTGCGCGCCATTGTGGCGGTAGCGGGGAGTTTCCCCTGCTCTGAGCGCTTGGTCTGCCGGGTCGAAACAATCGACGTACTGTCCGGGTCCCAGCAGGGCAGAGAGCAGGAAGTACGCTATCGTCCGTTTTCGCTTGCCCTCCTCGTCGCTGTCGTCGGATGCCGCGAGGAACCTCCGGGCTTCTTCGCGAAACACCTCGATGCTCCTGCTGTTGCAACGAAGTCTCCGTTTGAAGGCTCTTCCCATTTCCTCGATAAGCTCTTCGTTGAACACCTCGTCGTAAAGAAGGGTCTGGTACCCATCGTCCGACACCACGTAGACTATGTTTCCGGCTAGCTGCGAGAACGCCTCGTCTTCCACGACCGTGCCCAGAGCTTTTGCCGCGGCTTTCTCGAAGCCGTTTTGGGAAAGATCGATGTCCCAGTTCTCCGCAAAGGCGGCCAGCTGTTCTTCGCGCGTTTTGTCGCGAACGTCTCTGTTCCTTGACGCGCTGGTCACGGTTTTGGGGAAGATCGCCTTCCAGTAGTGTGTGACCGTGCACTCTTTTCCTGTGGGCAGGATCCTCGGTCCGAGGACGGGTTTCCCTCCGATGTTTCGCTCCACGCGCCTGCCGGCTTTTTCGACCGCTTTGTTAACGATGATCGAAAGCGTTTCGGAGGTTTCGGGTACTGTGGGCATCGTGGATCCTTTCGCCGAGGGAGGCGTTCTTACAAGGGGCGTCGTTCAGGCGATTATACTCCCTTGCGCTCACTCCTTCGGCGCTTTCGGCTCACGCTCATCGCGCGAAGCTCTGCGAACGTGAGCTGGTCACAAATGATGCCCTGTGGCACGCCCGGGGTCGATTTCTCGCTCTCTGCGCCCCTTGCGCCCGACGAAATCCCAGGTCACGAAAATTACGCGACCCGCCGGCGTGCCGGATCGGCCGTCCGGAGTGCCACGGGGCGCAGTTTGTGACCAACTCGCGAGCGACCCCCACCGGCGGCGGTTCCGTGTGCTGGCAGCGCCCTCCATTTGAAAGGAGGTGACTGCCCATGGATCTGGCGACCGAACTCGTCAAGTTTGCTACGGCGATACTTGGCCTGCTCTCGGCTCTGCTTGCCTTTTTGGCCAAAGCACGGCGTGATGCCCGCAAGCGCAAGAAGAAAGGCCACCGGTAACTTGGTGACCTTCTTCGCTAGCTAACGGCGCTGCCCAGCTCGCAGCGCGGGCTGCCGTCGAGTCGCACTGTAACACAAGGATGCGCCGTGCACCACTTTGTGGCTGCCTCAAATCTCGACAGAGAGCACCCCCATCCCTACGCTATATCCTCAAAATAGTATAAATCATTCAAAAATTGTCGCACGACACCTCTTGATTGTCGTGCGACAAACGCGTATAACATCACTTGAAGAATTCGGCCGATTCTCAAGCAAGCAAGGGCAAGCGCGAATGCGCGGGAGCGAAAGACGAGGATTGCGAAACAGCCGAACAAACGCGCAGGAAAGCGGGCGGAGCGCCTCCGGGCAAGCGGGCGAGGCACGCGGCAGCGCGGAAGCCGAAGGCCCCATGCCGGGCGAAAAGAGAAAAGGCGCCGGTTAAGCCTCCAAGCAGACCGGCACCCTTCGCAAAGAATGCATTGAAAAGTGTAGCGTCGGCTCAGGGCCGCGCGGTTCGGCATGTGAGACAATCCAGACAATTTCAACATCGCGCACTGTGCGCATCGTGCGGCGAACATGCGACAAGAATCGCTCCGCACGTTGCGCAAACGCACCGAAGGCCGCGCGCGGCGCACGTCGTCCCGCGCAAGCTGCGGACCTCGGCTCCGGCACCGTCGCACGCAGCGCGTATCGCCTCGCGCGGCGGCGGTCCCCGGTTCCGGCACCGTCGGCGCGTTTCGCGAACTGCCCCTTCCAAACGAGAGTGTGAGGAGGAGGAATGGCGAGAGAAGTCGAACCGAAGCGCGTGAAGCGCAGCGCTCGGGAAGCCGATGCCGCAACCGCCGGCGAAACGACGTGCACGCGTCGCGGCTTCCTAAAAGGGGCCGGCGCCGCAGCGGCGGGCCTGGGTCTGGCCGGTGCGGCCGGCATGGCGTCCACGAGCGATTGGCTGGCCCCCGTGAAAGCAAACGCCGAGCCGGAGGAACATTACGGCTACACGTTCCATTACCGTCATTGCCAGTGCAACTGTCATCTGAAATGCACGGTGCGCGATGGCCGCATGGTGCTTGTGGAGCCGAACGACTGGCCCGACAAGCGCAACGAGACCATCTGCCTCAAGGGCATTTCGGAGATCCAGCACACCTACAGCGTCGAGCGCCTGCAGGTGCCGCTCAAGCGCGTGGGCGAGCGCGGTGCGGGCGAGTTCGTGGAGATCACCTGGGAAGAGGCGCTTGACACCATCGCCGACAAGGTGAAGGAGACGTGGGAGAAATATGGCGAGGGGGCGATAGCCATCCAGTCGGCCGTTGACTCGCTGACCACGTTCCTCCCCAGTTTGCTGCGGGCGCAGGACAAGCCGCATCGCGGCATTGACATCGGGCTGGGCAACGGGTTTTCTCCGGCTTTGGCCGAATCGGGCCAGCAGGGCGCCTCCTCCAACGAGGTGACGGACTGGAAAAACGCCAAGACCATCCTCAACGTCGGCTGCAACATGCTGGAGACGTGCATGGTGACGGCGCCGTACTTCTTCGAGGCCAAGGAGGCGGGGGCGGAGATCATCACGCTCGACCCCAACTTCTGCACCACGGCCGAGAAAAGCTCGCGTTGGATCCCCATGGTCGCCGGTACGGATCCGGCGCTCTACCTGGGGATGATCTCCATCATTTTGGAAAACGAGTGGTACAACGCGCCGTATTTGAAGGCGAACACCAGCATGCCCTTCCTCGTCAAGCGCTCCGACGGATCGCTGCTGCGCCGCAATCCTGTTGACGACATCAAGCAGGCGGGCAGCGAGAACCCCTTCATGGTGTGGGACGAGAGCGCGGGCGCGCCGGTCGCGTACGACGCGGAGGGCGTAAAGCCGGCGCTCGATCACGAGACCACCATCGACGGGGAGCGGTACGCCACCGTGTTCACGCTGCTCAAAGAGGGTCAGAGGCGCTACACCTCCTCGTGGGCGGCTCAGACCACCGGCATCGACGAGGATGTGCTGATCGAGATCACCGACAAGTACGCAAACCACGGCCCTTCCATCTTGTCGTTTGGCTTCGGCGGCGGAGAGAAGTTCTACAACGCCGACGTCGCCGGGCATGCGGCGGTTCTGCTCGCCACGCTGGTGGGGGCGTTCGGCACCGACGTTCCGGGTTGGGGAGCGGGCGCGTACGTGAACGCCTACCAGAAGATCTTCGGCGCGGGCAAACTTGCCAGCTGGCCGTTGCCCGCTGAGTGCAAGACGGCCTCCGCGCCCAAGGCGAGCGTCGATTATCGCGACGACGAGAGCAACATCCACTTCATGTGGGTGCAAAACGGCGCGTTCCAGCAGATCGCGGGCAACCAGAACCGCACGAACGAGTGGGCGAAGACGCTCGACTTCGTAGTGGTCCAGGACATTTGGCACACGCCCTCAGTGGACTGGGCCGACATCGTGCTGCCGGTGTGCTCGCACTTCGAGTGCGATGAGGAAGTGGGCTTTCTGCGCGCCCTGCGCGGCCATGTGCTGCTGCAGCAGAAGGTGCTCGATCCGCTGTTCCAGAGCAAGACGGACTTCTGGATTGACCGCGAAATGGCCAAACGCCTGGGCTACGGCGATAAGCTGCCGAAAACCCAGGAGGAGCTTGCGCGCTACCAGCTTGACAACGCCACGGACAAAGCCGTCAAGGGCATCACCCTTGACGAGGTCATTGCCGGCAACGGTGTGGCGGCGTTGAAAAACCAGCCCGACATAGCGCGCAGCTACGGCGGCCAAACCTACAAGACTACTTCGGGCAAAATCGACGTGTACTACGAGAACCTGATCGAGCACGGCCAGGCGCTGCCGAACTGGGAGGCGCCGAACGAGGCGTACGAGGGCAATCCTCTGCGTGACACGTATCCCCTGGTCATGACACAGCGGCGTTCCAAGTACTTCATCCATCAGAACTTCATGGACGCCACCTGGGTGCGGCAGCACTACAAGCCGACGCTCGAGATGAACCCTATCGATCTTGAGGCGCGCGGTTTGGAGTCCGGCGATGTGGTGGAGGCGTTCAACGACCGCGGCTCGTTCAGCTGCGAATGCGTGGCCACCGAAGCGGTCAAACCCGGCATGGCGGTTATCGTCGAGGGCATTTGGGACAAGTACATGGTCTCCGGGAACCTGCAGAACGTCACGAACGATGCGGTGAACCCTCGGGGCAAAGCGCTTGCCAAAGGAAGGGTCATACCCTTCAACGACACGCTTGTCGAAGTGAAGAAAGCGTAGGTGACAGACATGACCAGACTGGCGATAGCCATCGACCTCGGCCGCTGCACGGGGTGCAACACCTGCGCGATGGCGTGCAAGATGCAGAACAACGTGCCCATGGGCATGGCGTGGAACCGCGTGCTGAACGAGGGCTGCGACACCGAGATAGGCGTGCAGGGAACCTATCCCAACATCTCGCGCGTTCACATTCCCCTCGCCTGCCAGCACTGCGAGAACCCCGCGTGCCAGCGCGTGTGCCCCACGGGCGCCACGTACAAAGACGACAAAGGCCGCGTGGAGATAGACTACGATAAGTGCATCGGGTGCCGCATGTGCATGGCGGCCTGCCCCTACAATGCGCGCGTGTTCAACTGGAACGAGCCGGTGCGCGACCCTGATTTCAACTACGGCGACAAAGACGTGCCCGTGCGCCCCAAGGGCGTGGCCGAGAAGTGCACGCTGTGCAAGGAGCGCACCGACCGCGGGGACGAGCCCATGTGCGTGCGCTGCTGCCTGTCGAAGGCGCGTGTCTTCGGCGATCTGGACGACCCGGACTCCGAGGTGTCGCGCGTCGTCCGCGAGCGCAACGCCTACCAGCTGCATTCCGAGATGGGCACCGAGCCCCAGGTCCGCTACTTCAACTAAGGAGGAATCGCAATGATGCTTTCAAGATACAAGATCCCTGCGATCATCCTTGCGGTTGTCGCGGCATGCGGCGTGGGTTGCTGGATATTCCAGCTCATGTTCGGCCTGGGCGTCACGGGCATGAGCAACGCCACGTCGTGGGGCCTCTACATCACCATGTTCATGTTCTTCGTGGGGCTTTCGGCGGGCGGCCTCATCGTGGCT
>NZ_CBDTNW010000050.1:0-6863 GCF_965361815.1 Rubneribacter sp. | reverse complement strand
TGGGTCCCGCCCTCGGCGGGCCGCGGATACGAGCCGCCCCACCGGGCCGAGACGTCCGGGCTCAAAACCGCGGCGGCGTTCAGGGCGGCGACGTGCTAACATGGAACCGCCGCGCAACCGCGCCGCGGCCCCCCGGGGATGCCGAGGCCCTCCTCCTCGCCGGAGCGACGGCGCTCTTCCCGATTAACGTAACTCGCACTCCCGGCAAGGCCGCGGGCGACGACGGGCTGCGGGCGACGGACAGCGGCCAAGCCCCCCATCGGACGCCCCGCTGCCGCCTTTTGCGCCTCTCCCGCGCCTCAACTTCCCGCCTCTCCCATCCTCTCCAACACGCCAAACAATTCCGCAGACGAATGAACTCCCATTTTCTGATAAATGTGCCGCGTGTGGCTCTTTACCGTATTGGGACTCACGCCAAGAACCTCGGCAATGGAAAGATAGTCTCGATGCCTCGCCAAAAGCCGGAGGGCATCCTTCTCGCGCCCAGTGAGACCGAACTCCTCAGCCGCACGCTCGCACGCATCGTCAATCGCCGCTGAAAGCCGAGGTCGAAAAATCCTTTCGCTCGCAGCCTCCTCGAGCGACTCACCCCCGGCGACCGCGTTGCCGAAGACGCCTCCGTCCCCTCTGCGGTCAAATACCTTTCTGCCCTTTCCGGCTTTGTCCGCGAACACGATGGCGGTCCCTGCGACGAACACAAGGTAGGCCAGCGCAACGAGCGCGAAAGCGGAGACATCGCCCGGCGAAGGCCGAACAAACTCGCAAGCGAGCGTCCCCAAAGACAGCCCCAGCGAGTTCGAGAAGAACACGGAAACGACCACTGGCGCGAAACGCGACGGATCCTGCACCACGCACTCCACAGCCACCCGGTAAAACATAGTGACATAGAGGAAAAACCCTCCGAACGTGAACGCCAAAGCAAGCGCATGCTCATCGGGCAAGCCGATGCTCGCCGCTATGGCGGCTGTCACGTAGGCCGCTGAGAACGCTGGTGCGGGATCGCGCTTGCCGCCCAGCGCGCATGCACATGCGGCGAACAAGGCCACCAGAAGGAGCAGGAGGGTGAGCGACACCGTTGGCGATCCGGAGAAAGGATTCGACTCCCCCATCCTTCGCACCAGCTCATTGCGAATGAAATTTATTGAAAAGCTTATAACAAAGAACGCGAGCAGATACACGGGAGGAACGCGAACGAACTCCCGCACCGAACCTGCATCTCGAAGGACGCCAAGAAACGAGTCACCCGCCCCCTGCGCCAAGGAACGCCGCGTGGCGGCAGAAGGCTTCGCTGCGCCTGCGGCGAGCAGCGGGAGCACCGCGACAACCGCCAAGTTCGCCGGCATCGGCGCATTGTCGACCAGCAGATACATGAGCAAGTGGCACACCATCGCCCCCATGACAACCACCTTGCGGGAAAACGCCGAGGGCAGCCCGGCCGCCAATGCGACCAGATGCAGGTCCATGAGCATGATGCCAACCGCGTAGCAGCATCCCCCCACGACGTCGATCCCCGGGAACCCGCCCCATCCTTCGGGAGGGGCCCATACGGCCGGCACCGTCGTCATGAGGGTGCCGGCCTCCAGGAGCACAGCCGTGACAGCGCGGCAACCCGCAGATCCCGCCCATCTTCCCACCTTCTGCCAGCCTGCGACGAGAAGCGCCCAGGCTATCAGCGTCCCATAGTTGGAGATCGCCCAGAAAAGAGCCAACTCCCCCCGCGCGCTCCGGATGGAGGGCGCGTACACAAGTGCAGCCTCCCAGCACCAGAAAAGCGCGAACGCCAGGAAAGTCCGGGCGAAGTGCCCGCCAAGCACGATCCTCGGCTGCGCCGTTTTGCGATTCGACATACTGTCCCCCTCCCCTCGTCTCACCCACCGTGGGTGAAAGCTGGAAAAAATGCTCCTTGTCGGATGTTTCCGCCGGTCAGACGTTCATCCATCATGAAGACGGCCGTAGCGTAAAGGCGAATCGGAAAAACGTCAACCAGTTTGTTCGACGTCTTTGGCTGCAGCTGCGGAAGCGGGGCGAACCGCTTCCGAGAGGACCGAAAGCGAGACAAGGAGGAGGCATGGACAAGAGGATAAGCCGTCGGGCGTTCGTGGCGGGAGCGGGGATGGCTTCGGCCGCCCTGCTCGCAGGATGCGCGTCGGGAGCGACGGGCGCGGACAGCAAAACGCAGGATGGCGCATGGGACAAGGAGACAGACGTGCTCGTCGTCGGAGCCGGCGGAGCAGGACTCACCGCTGCCGTGGCCGCGCAGGATACCGGAGCGAGCGTGACCATCATCGAGAAGGCGACGGTCCCCTGCGAAACAGGTTACGGAGCCACCCGCTCTTCTGGCGGAAACGGGTGCATGGTCAAAGACGTGGACGGGGCGCTCGAGTACATCAAGGCCCAGAGCCTCGGCTTCGCCGACGAGGAGGTGGCGCGAGCCTGGGCTGAAGCGGGGACGACGCTGACGGGCTTCCTGGACGACCACGGCGTCAACTACCTGGTGCGCGACGATCAACCGGGAGCCGACTTCCCCAACTTCCCTGGTGCCGACTCCCTTTGCGCCATCCAGATATCCGACCCGGACAATCCCGCTGCGGTGAGAGGAGGCGGCTACTACCTGCGAACCATGATACCGCTGTTCATCGACGGCGGCGGAGAGCTTCTGACGGACACGAGGGCAACCGATCTCGTCCAAGACGAGTCAGGGGCGATCATCGGCGTGAAAGCCCTCCAAGGAGGCGCCGAAACGACCATTCGCGCAAAGAAAGCGGTTATCCTGGCTTGCGGAGGATTCGAGGGCAACGAGCGCATGATGTTCGACTACATGCGCACCTTCCCCCTCGCTGGAATGTCGTGGCCGCTCAACACTGGAGACGGGCTCGTCATGTGCCAGAAGGTCGGCGCAGACCTGTGGCATATGAACAACTGCTGTGCCCAAGGGTACGGGTTCCGCTACCCCGGGTTTTTTCAGTTGCGCACCGGCCTGAATGGCGCCGGCTTCCCGGAGAAGAGCTATATCTTCGTCAACAAGCGCGGACAGCGTTTCGAATGCGAGAACCCCAACAAGGCGGGCGGCCCGTACGGGCACCGAAGCTACCTCGACTACAACCGTTTCGACACCTCGAACGAACAGGTTGACGGAGGATTCGACAACAACCCCTTCTACGCGATCATGGACAGCAAGGTAATAGCGGCCGGCCCCCTTTTCACGCCATCTCCGAACAGCGGCATCCGAGCCGTCGATCCTGCCGACGGAGGGCTGGCCGAGGAATGGAGCGACGACAACGCCGCAGAGATAGCGGCCGGATACCTGCTGGAAGCCGATACGTTTGAGGAGTTGGCCGAGAAGATCAACGCTTACAGTGCGGACGAAGGCTACGTGATGGAGGGAAGCGCACTCGCCGCAACCGTATCCCGCTACAATGGGTTTTGCGCCTCCGGGGAGGACGCCGACTTCGGGCGCCCCGCGCAATCGGGAGACGCCGCAAACCTCGTCCCCCTCGACACACCGCCGTTCTACGCGCTGCGCTTGCAGCCGTCGGTTTACAACACGGTGGGAGGCCCGCGGAAAAACGGGCGGGCCCAGGTGCTCCACGCGTCGGGAGCAATCATCCCGCGTCTGTACGCGGTGGGGGCGTTCAGCGAAGCGACCGACCAGTCTTACACCATGTACGGGCAAAATTGGGCCGAGATCCTCAACTTCGGCCGCATCGCCGGGCAGAGCGCAGCCGGAGAAGAGCCTCTTGCGTAAGCGCTCGGCAGAACCGATCCGCCGCCGGCAGAACGCCCTTCCCGGAGGGCTTGCCGGCGGCCCCCGAACAAGAGAAAGGAACCGCAATGGACCAGCGTCCCGGAATCCTTGCGGCAGCGTTCGCCCTTGCCGCAGCCGCCGCCCTCCTGACTGGATGCCAGGCGCCGCAACCAACTGGCGAAGACGAAGCGGATGGCGCCCAACCGGCTGCCGCATGGTCGCCTGAAGCCGATTGCGGCTCCTGCCACGTCAAGGAAGGATCCTCCTTCCAAAGCACGGCAACCGCCTTGGCACACGCCGCCTCTTCCTGCCTGGATTGCCATACGAACGCAACCGCATTGGAATCGGCGCATGCAGAGGCGACGGAAGGCGCTGAAACGCCAAGCAAGCTATCGAGCAACGCCCGCATCTCGCCGGACACGTGCCTGGGCTGCCATGATCAAACCGAAACGCAGGAGGATCTGGCCAGAAGCGCTGTCCTCGTCGATGAGGAGGGAACGGAGGTCAACCCCCACGACCTGCCCGAAGGGCACCTGGGGGAGAAAATCAGCTGCACCGACTGCCACCTCGTCCACGAGGATGCCGACACCGATCAAACCGCGCAAGCCGCCTGCACGACATGCCATCACGAGAACGTCTATCAGTGCGGAACCTGCCACGAACAGTGACGAAACTGTGCAAACTACCTGATCATCCGCGCATCACCCGTATCGTCGATGCGAAATCGTCCATATGGGCGATCCCTCCCGCACCCGCCCTCCCTACCATGGCAGGCGCAAACGGCCCACGCGGCCGGAAAAGCCTACTGAAGGAGGAGGAAGCATGAAGAAGGCATCGTTGACGAGAAGGTCGTTTTTCGGACTGAGCGCGACGGCTGCGGCCGGGTCGCTGGCCGCAGCCGGCCTCGGAGGCTGCGCGCCAACCGCCAACACCGACGCCCGTAAAGACGGCGCCGACGGGGACGCCCCCGCGAAAGAGCAGGCCGGCTATAAGCTCAATCCGCAAGACGAGTCCTACACCACGTTCACCACCGACTACTCCCACCTGTTCAGCCCTTTGCAGGTGGGGTCGCACACCTTGAAGAACCGCATCGTGAAGTCGGGCGCCACCTCGCGCACGGTGTCCCAAGGCGCCGGATTCTCCGACGACGTCAAGAACTTTTACGGCGCCATGGCCGAAGGCGGCGTGGGCCTGATCTGGATGGACCAGTTCGTCGACTTCACCGGCAAGGCCGCCAACGGCAACACGCCCATCGCCACCGACGAGGACGCGGCGCTGTGCAAGCAGTTCACCGACTACGTCCATGAGCAGGGCGCGCTCATCGGCATGCAGGTGTGGGGGCTGTGGTCGCAATGCTCTTGCGACGGAGCCATCACAGCGCCCTTCGAGAACTACGTCGCCACCCGCAAGATGCTCTCCGTCGACGAGATCCACGCCTTCCAGGCCGACCTCGTGCATCGCTGCCAGATGATGCAGAAGGCGGGCTTCGACGGCGTCACCATCAACGCCGGATGCGACCACACCTTCTCCACGTTCCTCTCACGCTTTTGGAACACGCAGCGCGACGACGAGTACGGCCCGCAAAGCTACGAGAACCGCGCGCGCATCCTCACCGAGCTGATCGGGCAGATCAGACAGGCATGCGGACCCGACTTCATCATCGAGGTGCTCTACAACGGCGTGGAGGACAACGTGGAGTACCTGGGCAAGAACGACGGCTGCATGACCGTCGAGGAGGCCAAGGAGTTCGCGCGGCTGTTCGAGGCGGCCGGCGCCGACATGCTCCAGGTGCGCTACGGCGCCTACGGCTACCACGCCGCCTCGTTCTTCACCGACGTGCTGCACGCCGTGGAGAGCGGCAACACCGGCTACGGGACGCGCGTCGACTTCGACCGGCACTTCGAGGGCAAGGTCAACGGTCAGTACGACGGAGCGTGCGCGCTGCTGGAGGTGGCCGCCGAGATCAAGCAGGCGGTGGGCATTCCCGTGGGCACCGTCGGCGTCATGGACCCGCGCCTGGCCCCCGACCTGATAGACAACGCGCTCGCCGACGGAAAGATCGACTACGTGGCCATGACCCGTCCGCTCATGTGCGACCCCGAGCTGCCCAACAAGCTGCAGGAGGGACGCCGCGACGAGGTGGCTCCCTGCAACCACTGCCTCACCTGCTTGCAGGCGGTGCTCCCCCACCCGGTGACGGTGGGATGCCGCTGCAACGCGACGTTCGGCCGCGTGAAGGACGGCGGCATCGAGACGAGCGCGAAGCCCGAGCCGACCGCGTCGCCCCGCAACGTCATGGTGGTGGGCGGCGGTCCTGCCGGCATGGAGGCCGCGCGCATCGCCGCCGAGCGCGGGCACGAGGTGACGCTCTACGAGGAGGACGGTTCCTTAAGCGGGCTTATGACCTTCGCCTCCACGGTGAAGGGACCGCATGAGAAGATCGCGGATTTCTGCGCGTACCTCGAGCGCCAGCAGGAGGTGAAGGGCGTCTCGGTAGTGACCGGCACCAAGGTGGACGCCGACCTGGTGGTCGAGAAAGCGCCCGACGTCGTGCTGGTGGCCACCGGCGGCGTGCGCCCCGCCCTCGACATCCCCGGCGCCGAGGGATCGCCTTTGGTGAAGACCATCGAGGAGGCGGCCGCAGGAGGCGACCTCGGCGATAGCGTGGTGGTGGTCGGCGACAACCACCACGCTATCGACCTGGCCATATCGCTCATCAAGCAGGGCAAGGCCGTGACCATCCTGTCCGACCGCGCACAAGAGTTCTTCGACGTCGAGCATCCCTCGTGGGTGCGCTACAGCATGAAGGCGTGGATGGAGAGCAAGGGCCTGCGCGTGTTCTACGAGGCCTCCCCTCTCGCCATCGAGGAGGACGGCGTGCGCATCGACACCAACTTCGGCACCACCGTCACCGTGCCGTGCGACGCCGTGGTGAACTGCCAGGCCATGGAACCCAACACCGAGCTGTTCGACGCCATCCCCTCCGGGATCGAGAAGCACCTCATCGGCGACGCCGCCGTGTTCTCCACCATCGCCGAAGCCGTAAGCTCCGGCAACCAGGCGGCGCGCGCCATCTAGCATCCAGCGCCCAGCCGGCCACGAGCCGCGCCGATCGCTT
>NZ_CBDTNW010000049.1:0-3717 GCF_965361815.1 Rubneribacter sp. | reverse complement strand
TGAGCTGTCAAAGTACAAAATCCAACAGTTTAAAAAGTTCAGAAACTCACGATTTGGGTCTTGACTTCATATAGCTGGTCTCCTCTCCTCTTCCAACGGGAGCGCCCCGCGAAGCGGGCCGTCCCGGCGGCTGCCCGTGCGGCCTCCGCATGCCAAACCCTACGCGCCGAACGGGAAAACCGCGTCTCACGAAGCTTATGAACTGCCGGTTCCTTGTCCTGAAATCTTATGAAACTGCCTGGGCGCGCGGATTCGACCCTTTGCCAGAGCGGCCGCGAGGCTGCGCGGTGATACAATCGGCACCGGGATGGGCGAGAGCAGGAGGGGGCCATGCGCGCATCGTTGCGGCAACACGAGATCGACCGTCAGGCGACGGTCCTCTACGGATTCGGGCTGTACTCGACATGGGTGTACGTGACGCTTCACGGGTCGTTCGTGCAGAACCAGTCGGCCAGCGTCTCTCCGTCGGTGTTCTTCTCGTTTTTCTCGCCGCTCATCATAGCGGCGTGCATGGCGGCCGTGGGGCTGTTCCACAAGCGCTTGGCGCCCCTTGCCACCAAACCGCCCCTCGTTGCGGCGGCCACGCTTCTTGCCCTTGCCGGATCGCTCGTCATGGTGTCCACCGACCGCGGCGAGACGCTGCGGCACGCCGCCTCGCTGGCCACCCACGTGCTGCTCGACGTGCTGCTCGTCTCCTGGCTCAAAGTGCTCTCCGACTTCGATTTGGAGATCATCGTCAAGAAGATCCCGGGCATCCTGTCCGTGACCGGCATCGGCACCGCCCTTCTGCTCTGGGCGCCCCTGCCGCTGCGCTACGCGCTGTTCGTGGCGCTGCCGCTCGCGCATCTGGCGGCCATCCTGCATGCCAACAAGACCTCGCCCTCCGCGCCGATAGCCGTGGAGGGGGCGCGGGCGCCGACGATCGCCGAGGTCCTTGCGACCACGGGGCTGTTCTGCGTGGCCTCGGGCATCCTGCTTTCGCTCACGCGGTTCACAAGGGCAGACGAGCTTTCAACGCCGTTCTACTTCTTCTTTCTGGCCGAGATAGGGCTTACCCTGCTCGCCGCGTCCGCCATCACCTTCGCGCAAAGCTACCTGCTCAGAAAGACGCAGGCGAACAGCTTCTCGCCCCTGCCCCTGGTGTCGCTCATCGTGTGCGCAGGCGTGTTCGCCGTCGCGTTCGCGCTGCCCGACAAGCAGGCCACGTTAAGCTCCATGGGGCTTGCCTGCTACAACCTCGTGTTCGTCGTCGCCTTCATCGTGGTGGCCAAGCACTACGCCTGCTCGGTGATCCAGCTGTTCGCGTTCGGCAGGAGCGTGTACTCCGTCGCGTCGGCCGCGAGCAACTTCCTCGTGCTCACGTTCGCCAGCTCGCGCGCCGACGACGTGTTCGCAGTGGAGCTGTTCGTTTTGGTGTTCGCGTGCCAGATTGTCGCGGTGCTGGGGTTTGCCGTATGCCTCATCGTGCGCAACGACGCGAAGCAGGAGTCCGCAGCGCACGACGAGCCTCGCGAGGAAGCTAAACCTTCCGTGATCGCGCAGCTGTCCGGACGCTACAAGCTCTCCGAGCGGGAGACCGAGGTGATGGCGCAGCTTGTCAAAGGCCGCAGCATCAAGCGGACGGCGGAGGAGCTGTACGTGTCGCAGGGCACCGTGAACACCTACCTGCGACGCATCTACCAGAAGATGGGCATCCACACCCGCCAGGAGCTGCTGGATTTGTTTGACACAGAGAAGGAGCAGGCCAAGGGCCGCTAGCCTGCGCGCAGAAAGGGCGCTGGATCCCTGAATGCTTTCGGATGCGCGGGGATGCGCCAGGTGGTGATTTTTATACGTCGGTCGCCAGGGGCCGCTGTTGCGGAGGTATGATAGCGCAGACGGAACGAAGCAAGGCAAGGCAGGAGGCGTTGCGTGAGGATTTGGGTAGACAAGGACGGAAGCATGCTCACCGACGAGCAGCTTCTGCGCCATATCACCGCGTTCGGCAGCCTGTCCGCCGCATGCAAACGGGGGGACATCAGACTGCTGTCCCAAAGCGGGGAGCGCAAGGGCCATTCGCGCCCAACCGCCACACCCGCAAACCGCAAAGGAAAACCACGCCTTTCCGACTACCTGGAGGCCGGCCGATCATGACCGGCAACGCTCCCCCGCCAATCCAAAACGCCTACAGCAAGATCGCGGCGTGGTGGCGCGCGCTCGCCGACGTTGACCGGCGCCTCTATCTGGAGGAATCCTTCCCGCTCGCCTTCTCGTACAACTCGGGCAAAATCGAAAACGACGAGATCACCTATCACGACACCAAGGAAATCTTCGAACACGGGCGCATTGTAGGGTTCACCGGAGACCCGAGGACTATCTTCGAAATCGCGAATCTCAAAACCGCCTGGCAGGAGGCGCTGGATCTGAGCGCTTCGCATGCCCCTCTGGAACCTGCCGACCTTCTGCGCGCGCACGCCACGCTGACCGCAGGAACGTACGACGAGGCAAGATGGGCCAAGGGCGAGCGCCCCGGCACGTTCAAGCGAGGGGACTACGTCGTCGCCGGCAACGTCGGGTACGCATCCGAAGATGTGGAGGGCGCGGTTCGGGAACTCCTTGACGAAGTGAACAGGGAGCTTTTCCCAACAGCGCGGGAAAGCGTCCGCAGCCGCCTCATCGTCTCCTGCTACGCACATGCCAAGCTGGTTGAAATCCATCCCTTTGCGGACGGCAACGGTCGATGCGCGCGGCTTCTCCAGAACATCTGCCTCATCAAGACGGGCTGCCCTCCGCTCGTTGTGCACGAGCAGAACAGAATGGCCTACTACGGCGCACTTGACGCATTCTGCGAGGAAGGCGACCTGGATAGCTTCGTCGATTTCTGCATGGTGGAAACAATTGACACGTGGGACAACATGAGCAGAGAGCCGTGATGCTCGCGGCGGGCATGCGCGCCGCATCCCAAGCGCCCCGAGCGGAAACGGCCTTCCTGTTTGCAAGGGGGATTGGGGGAAGGGAAGGCCGCACCCGCTCGGGGCGCTTGGGATGCAACAGAGGCCGGGGATAACGTCAGGGTCGAACGATGTCAGGGCGGCTGGATGACAGCATCCCCGTCTTCTGCCATAGGCCCGGACCCCGCCGGAAACGACCCGGCAGAGCGCCACCCGGCGGGGTACCATCCGCGAATTGGTCACAAACCGCGCCCTGTGGTACGCGCGGGGCCGGTTTCGCGCCCTCGGCGCCCCTCGCGCCCGGAGAATCCCCAGGTCGCGAGAATCGTGCGGCCCACCGACGCGCCGGATCAGGCGCGCGGAGTGCCATAGGGCGCAGTTTGTGACCAACTTGCGAAAGCGACCGACCCGCGTCGTCGGCGACTTGGCGGGGAGGGCGCGGGCCGGAGGGATCCTGCGGCGGGGCGGAGGGGGCGCGGCCCCGCCCCGCGCGGCGCCCCCTCCGGCCGGGGCCTAGTAGAACATGAACACGCTGAGGCCCAGCTCGTAGAACACCACGCGCAGGGCGATGGCGCCCGCGAGGGCGCATGCCACGGCCACGGCGCCCCAGAGCCTCCAGTTGCCGGACCTCCTGCCCATGAAGGCGGCGGCCAGCGGAACCAGGCCGCCGATCACCACGGCGCCCGCCCAGAGGAGCGGCGCCTGGGCGGCCACCACACTTGCAGCATCCGCCATGCCGGCCGTGGGGTGGGTGGGGTCGAAGTAGAAGCCCACCTCGGCGAAGGCG
>NZ_CBDTNW010000048.1:0-6658 GCF_965361815.1 Rubneribacter sp. | reverse complement strand
GGGGCGGCCGCCACGGTGCCCACGTGCTCGCGCGCGCTCGACAAGGCGCGCGAGCTGGGCATGCCCGTGTTCCACATCGTGCGCGAGTACGCCGAGGACGGCTCCAACGTGGAGGCCACGCGCCGCGCCGACTGGATGGCGGGCGGCCGTCCGCTCTCGCGGGCGTGCGCGAACCCGCGATCGCTTGCGGAGGTGGAACCGCTCGCTCCCCAAGGGGACGATCGCGTGATCGTGAAGCCGCGGTTCTCGGCGTTTTTCGGCACGCAGCTAGACCTGGTGCTGCGCCGCCTGGGCGTGGGCACGGTGGTGCTCACGGGCACCACGACGCCCAACTGCATCCGCACCACCTGCTACGACGCGCTTTCGCTCGACTACAACGTGGCCATCGTGGAGGACTGCACGTCGTCGCGTTCGCCCCAGGTGCAGGCCGCCAGCATCGAGGACATGCGCTGCGTGGGCGCGCACATCCTCTCCTGCGGGGAGTTCTGCGAACGCGGTCTTGCCGACATGCCCGACGTTGTAGCCGAGGCCCGCGCGGCATGCCGACCGAGCGAGGCGGGCCCGCGATGATCATCGAGGTTCCCACGCTTGAAGATCCGCGGCTTGATGCGTACGCGCGGCTGACCGAGGCGCAGCTGCGCAGCAAGCTGGAGCCTGAGCGGGCGCTGTTCATCGCCGAGTCCGGCAAGGTGATTAAGCGGGCGCTCGCGGCCGGCATGGAGCCGTTGTCGCTGCTCATGGAGGAGAAATGGCTCGCCCCCATGCAGCCGATCATAAGCGAGGCAGTTGCGCGCTGGGGAGAAAAGGTGCCCGTGTTCGTGGCCCCGCACGACGAGTTGGCGAAACTCACGGGCTTCGAGCTGACGCGCGGAGCGCTCGGCGCGTTCAAACGGCCCGCGCTGCCGAGCGTCGCCGAAGCGGTGGCGGGCGCGCGGCGCATCGCGGTGCTGGAGGACATCACCAACCACACGAACGTGGGTGCCATCTTCCGCTCGGCCGCGGCGCTGGGCGTGGACGCCGTGCTGGTGACGCCGGCGTGCTACGACCCGCTGTACCGCCGTGCCGTGCGCGTGTCGATGGGCACCGTGTTCCAGGTGCCTTGGACGCGCATCGGGGACGCGGCCGCCGCCGGCGCGACGGGCGCGGGCGGCTGGGCGGCCGAGGGCGTGCCGCTTCTGCGCGAGCTTGGGTTCAAAACGGCGGCCATGGCGCTCACCGACGCGTCCGTGCCCCTGGACGACCCCGCGCTCAACGCCGAGGAGCGCCTGGCCATCGTGCTGGGGACCGAGGGCGACGGCCTGGCGCGCGACACCATCGCGCGCTGCGATTACACCGTGCGCATTCCCATGGCCCACAACGTGGACTCCCTCAACGTGGCCGCCGCCAGCGCCGTCGCCTTCTGGCAACTGCGAGCGTAGGACGCAGGCCGCGAATCCCCAGCGTTCCACCAGGCCGCCGGATGCCCGAGCGCAGCCGTCCGGCGCGTTACAGCGACTCGTCGCCGGGATGGCCCCCGTGGTCCACGCTCGTGGCAAGCGGGTGCTCCTTCAGCGTGAGCATGAGGGCGAAACCCACAACCAGCAGCGGCACCACGTACAAAAAGATAGGCGCGAGCGCATCGGAGTAGGCCGTGGCGATGAGGCTCCGCGCAGGTTCGGCGAGGTGCTGCACGTACTCGGGCGTGATGCGGTTCATGTTGACGTTGTCCACGCGCGGCAGCTGCGCGGCCAGATCGGCCGCCAGCCGCGACGTGAACAGCGCGCCCACAAGCGATGCGCCCAGCGTGGAGCCGATCTGCCGGAAGAAGTTGTTGGCCGCCGTGGCCGTGCCCACGATGGCGTGCGGGAACTCGTTTTGCACGATGAGCACGAGGATCTGCTGCCCCAGCCCTATGCCGAAACCCAGCACGAACAAAAACGCGCCCGCCACCGGCAACGGCGTGTCCGGCGAAAGCCGCGACAGCAGCACGAAACCCACCGCCGCCACCGCGCACGACGCGACGGGCATCCACTTGTAGCGCCCCGTCCGCGTGGCCAGAAACCCTGCGGCAACCGCCGTGGCCAGCACGCCCGCCATCATGGGAAACGTCATGAGGCCGGCCTGCTCGGGCGCAAGGCCGTCCACTATCTGGAAGTACGTGGGCAGATACGACACCGTGCCCATCATCCCCAGCATGATGAACATGCCCGTGGCGGTGCACACCACGAAGTTGCGGTTGCGAAACAGCTTGAGCGGGATCACCGGCTCGCTTGCGCGACGCTCCACCAGCACGAACGTCACCGCCGCCGCAAGCGACAGGACGAACAGGCCCAGCACCTCCGGCGACGTCCAGGAAAACAGCGTGCCGCCCCACGCGGTGGCCAGCACAAGGGACGCCACCGCCACAGCCAACACCGCCATGCCGGCCACGTCCACCGGCGGGCGGTCGGCGCGAGGCGCGGGCTTCTCCAAAAACACCGCCACCGCCGCAATGGCCGCAAGCGCAAGCGGGATGTTGAACGCGAACAGCCAGCGCCACCCCGTCACCTGCACGAACCACCCGCCCAGAAGTGGCCCCACCACCGTGGACACGGCGAACACCGATCCCATGACGCCCATGTACTTGCCGCGCTGACGCGGCGGGATGATGTCGGCGATGGTGGCCTGCGCCAAGATGATAAGCCCGCCGCCTCCCAAGCCCTCCACAGCGCGCCCCGCGATGAGGCCGTCCATGCTGGGCGCAAGCCCGCAGGTGGCCGACCCCGCAACGAACACCGAAAGCGCCACGATGAACAGGCGCTTGCGGCCGAACAGGTCGCCCAGCTTGCCGTAGACGGGCATCATGACGGTGGACGCCAGGATGTAGGCCGTCGTCACCCACTGCATGTGGTCGACGCCGCCGAGGTCGCCCACGATGGTGGGCAGCGCCGTGGCCGTCACCGTTTCGGAGAGCGTGGACACGAACATGGCCAGCAAAAGCCCCGCGAACACGGCGGCCACTCCGCGCGACGGTCGCTTCGCATCTTCCATACCCGCTCCTCCCGCTCATCCGACAGACGAGGCAGAGTATGGCGCTTGCGCAACGCCCCAAAGAGGACAGGCCGAAACGGGCACCGTGCCGTCAGCCTCGCGCCATGCGCCCGTTCGCAAACGCGGCGCTTGCGGCTGGGGCCCTCCCGCCCGCCCGCCGTCCGCCCGAGGAAACGCCCGCAGCACGAATGCGAAACCTCTCCCACATTGAAAGGGGGGGGGCTGCTAGAATACGGATGACGGTCACGGAAGGAACGATATGGACGAAGGCGCGGCGGACAGCCTGGAGCGGCAGCACGTGCAGGCGACGAGCGTCGTCGGCTACGGCATCGTGTGCGGACTCGCCTTCCCGCTCATGATCTCCAGCACGTTTTTGCAGGAGATGAGCCTGTCGCACGGCGCGGGAGACGCGTTTGGGGCGCTGTTCTTCCTGGCGCACTCGCTCACTATGGCCCTTACCGCGCTTGCGAACCTGTTCCATCGCACGTCCTCCCATCGCGCGCACATGGCCAGCGCCTACGCTGCGGTGTTTGTCGGCAACCTGCTCATGCTGGGACGCACGATAGGGCTTGTCGAAGGCGGCTGGCTCTACGCGTTTTTGGCGTCGGGGGCCATCGGCTACGGGCTGGCAACGGCTGAACTGGGATGGATGGCGCGCATCACGGCGCTTCACGAGGCCGGCCGGATCTCGCTTGCGCGCACCGTGCCGCTCGCGTTTCTGTGCGGCGCGGGCATAGCGGCGCTCATCTTCTACGCGTCCGGAGCGACCGAGATCGCGTTCGCCCTTGTCATCATCGTCGTCTCGGCGGTTCCTCCCCTGCGGCGGCCCGTGCCCGAGCGGGCGGACCTGCGCATCAGCTTCTCGCAGGGAGGCGCGGGCGACTTCGCGAAGGCCGTGTCGTACTTGGCGGTGTTCTCGTTTGTGTTCGGCGCGGTGAGCCAGGTGGCCACCAGGACGGGAAGCGATCCAGTGCCCATTGAGGCCCAGGCGGTGGCGGGCATCCTGGCGGCGTGCGCGGCCCTGCTCGCGTACGTGACGCGGCGCAAGCGGACCATCGCGGTGAACGACCTGTACAACGTGCTGTTCCCCGTGGTCGCGCTCGCCTTGGTGGCGTTGCCGTTCATCAACTCGCCCGAGTTGCACGTGGCGGCCGCCGTGCTCGTGTTCACGGCGTTCTACCTGACGGGAATGAACGTGCGCGTGGCCGTGTGCCTGCTGGGCGAGCGCGACCGCGTGTCCATGTGGGTGTACCTGGGTCTTGCGCTGGCGGCCTCGGGGCTGCTCATCTTGGCGGGCGTTTTGCTGGGCGCGTTCGTGCTGTCGCAGGACAACCCGGCCATGGGGCTTGCGCTTGTGTCGCTGGTGTCGCTGTTCGTGCTGGCGCTCAGCCCCGTGGTCACCGCGCGCCTCGAGCAGCGCCGCGCGCAGGCTGCGGCCGCGAACGCCAGGCCCTCCGCGGGCTCGCGCGCTTCCGCAGACGCGGCGACAGGCCCGGACAACACCTCCTCCGTCCGCCCCGAACCCGCCGACATCCTGGCGTTGCAGGCCGAACTGCTGCGCTCCTTCGCCGAACGCTGCGGCCTCACCGCGCGCGAGACGGACGTGCTCGTGCTGCTGGGCCAAGGCCGCACGCGCACCTACATTGCCGCAGAGCTGGGCCTCTCCCCCAACACGGTCAAGGGCTACATCCGAAACATCTACCAGAAAAGCGGCGCGGTTGACAAGCAAGACCTCCTCGACCGCGTGGAACTGTTCGAACAAGGCCGCCTGTAACCCCTGCTCAAAAGCCACCACCCAGAGTGGAGGGGCGCCTTGCGGCGCCGCGTTCGGCCCCTTGCCCACCCTCCCCCACCCACTTTGGGGCTGACACGGCGCCCGCCCTTCCCCCAAGATGGCCCGCGGACGGCAACATGCCCGTCCCACAGCAACCGTTCCGTTTCAAGAGGGAGGAAACCACATGTCAGATCAGGGGAACACCGTGGAGCGCCCCGAGCGCTCCGGCCTGAGCCGCCGCGCCTTCGTGCTGGGGCTGGGCGCCTCGGCCGCCCTTGCCGCCGGGAGCAGCCTTGCCGCCTGCGCTCCGCAAACGAGCGCGGGAGCGAACGCAGGCTCCGGCTCCACCGCGAACAGCGCCGATGCAACCAGCGGCGCCGCGTCCGCAGACGCCCCCGACACCATCCAGGCCGCTGCCGAGAAGCCGGCCGACAAGCAGGAGACGAAGGACGCCGACCTCGTGGTGGTGGGCAGCGGCATCGCCGGCATGAGCGCGGCCGTGGAGGCCTCGCGCGCGGGCGCCAAGGTGATCGTGCTTGAGAAGCACGACGTCACCGGCGGCGACTCGTCCATCTGCTCCGGCAACTTCTACTGCTGCGGGTCGAAGAAGCAAGACGAGCTGGGCTACACCGACTACGGCACGCCCGAGGAGATCGCCCAGTTCTACTTCGACCAGTCCGACGGCGACGCCAACATGGACATCTGCCGCCTGGTGGCCGAAAACGGCGGCGCGGCCATGGACTGGCTCGTTGAGATGGGCTGCGACTTCGACAAGAAGCCCGAAGAGGGCGCCACCGACCGCTCCATGCTGTCCACCACCGGCGGCAAGGGGCTGGTGGACAACCTCATCGCCGAGGCCGAGAAGAACGGCGTCGAGCTTATGATGGAAACGCGCGCCGTCGAGGTGATCATGGACGGCGGGGCAGCCGCCGGCGTGAAGGCGCGCCAAGGCTCCACCGAGTACGTCATCAACGCGAAGGCCGTCATGCTGGCGTGCGGCGGCTTCGACGGGCAGGATTGGTCGAAGGAGCTCTACGCTCCCGGCGCGGTGGGCTGGCACACGTTCTCCAGCCCCAGCAACACCGGCGACGGCATTGAGCTGGCACGGCAGGCGGGCGCGATGGTGCTGCTCAAGGGCGGCTTGTCGCAGATCCACCTGGTGGGCCACGAGCCGTTGCCGCTCAACGACGAGCTGAGCTCGCTGCGCATGGTGAACACCGGCGTGTTCGTCACCGACCTGGGCTATCGTTGCGCGAACGAGTCTATGACCAGCCAGTTCGACTACTTCACGCCGTTCGTGCAAAGCGGGCGCAAGAAGTTCTTCATCATCTGCGACTCGCAGCTTCCCGAAAAGCGCCTGGAGCTTGTCAAGAAAGGCGTGGAGAAGGGCGTTGTGAACACGGCCGACACCATCGAGGCGCTGGCCGAGGAGGCGGGCCTGCCCAGCTACCCGCTCGTCAAAACCGTTGAGAAGTACAACGCCCTGTGCGAGGCTGGCGAGGACGCCGACTTCCACAAGAAGCCCGAGGACCTGCAGGCGCTGACGCAGGCCCCCTTCTACGCCATCCAGATCACGCCGAACACGAACGACTCGTTCGGCGCGCTTGCCATCAGCACGAAAGCCGAAGTGCTCGACGAGAACCGCCAGCCCGTGCCCGGCCTGTACGCCGGCGGCACCCTTGGCAACGCCGAGCTGTTCTACCTGCGTTACGCCGTGAGCGGCGCGTCGCTGTGCATGGGCACCGTCACCGGCCGCATCGCCGCGCAGTCGGCGCTCGAGTACGCCGGGCTGTAAGCCCTGAGTCGGGAGGCCCTGCGACGCGCCTTTCAGGCGCGCATCGGGGGCCTCCCCAGCCTCTACCCCCTCGCACCTTG
>NZ_CBDTNW010000047.1:0-5151 GCF_965361815.1 Rubneribacter sp. | reverse complement strand
TTCCACGTGCGCATCGACATGCGCCAGATCGGCGTGCGCGACGAGGCCCGCATGGTGGGCGGCCTGGGCCACTGCGGCCAGGAGCTGTGCTGCAAGCGTTTGGGCGGCGAGTTCTGCCCGGTGTCCATCCGCATGGCCAAGGAGCAGGACCTTTCGCTCAACCCGCAGAAGATCTCGGGCGTGTGCGGACGGCTCATGTGCTGCCTTCGCTACGAGTTCGACGCCTACAAGGACTTCAAAAGCCGCGCGCCCAAGCAGAACTCCCAGGTGCAGACGCCGGCGGGCCCGGCCAAGGTGGTGGATTTGGACGTGCCGCGCGAGGTGGTGTCGCTCAAGGTGGAGGGCGAGAAGCCGGTGAAGGTGCCGCTTTCGGACTTCGATCCGCCCGAGGAGGGGGCAAGCCGGCCGAAGTCCGTGGGCGAGGCCGCGTGGGACGACGCCTGCGCCCGGGCGACGATGGGATCGGTGGGCGACGCGTCGGCGTTCGCCTCCCCCCTCCAGCTCACCGGCTCCGACAAGCTGGCCGACCCCACGGCTGTGCGGCGCACCGGACGAGCGGCCGCCGGCGCCGCGCGCAAGGCGGCGGGCGCCGGCAAGCGCGGCGGCAAGGGAGCGGGCAAGGCGGAGGGCGGGTCGTCCTCGGGCCGCAAGCCCCGGCGGCGGCGTTCGACCAAGGTGGGCGGCGAGGAGGCCGCCAAGGCTTCCGGCGCGGCGCGCGGCCGCCAGAGCGGAGCGTCCCAGAAGGAGCGCGCGCAGGGCCAGAGCGCGCAGGGCGGCCCCAAGGGCCGCAAGCCCCGCACCGAGGACGTCCCCAAGCGCTCGGGCCAGCGCAAGCAGGCGCCCCAGGGCGCCAAGCAGGGCCCCCGTCCCGGACAGAAATCGTCGGCTTTGCGCCAGCGCAGGCAGGCGGACGCCCCGCGCGCGGGCAAAGAGGACGCGCAGGGCGCCGCCCGCACCCAGGCAGGCGGCGAGGGCGGGCATCGCCGGGCGCGGCGCCGCAGCCACAAGGCGGGCGGCGAGGGGGCGCAGGGCGCCTCTTCGCAAGGCGAGGGGAAATAGGGGGTGCCGCGCCGCATGAAGATGGACTACGAGCTGCTCACCGACCTGTACCAGCTGACGATGGCCCAGGGCTACTGGGAGACGGGGCGCGCCGGGACCCAGGCGTGCTTCCACATGTACTTCCGCGACTACCCGTTCAAGGGCGGCTACGCCGTCGCCTGCGGCATGGCGCAGCTGGCGGATCTGGTGGACTCCTTCGCCTTCACCGACGAGGACGTGGCGTATTTGGCCTCGCTCGACGCGCCGGGCGGCGGCAGGCTGTTCAAGCCCGCGTTCCTCGAGCACCTGCGCGGCTTTCGGCTGGGCGTGGACATCGACGCGGTCCCGGAGGGCGCCATCGTGTTCCCCCACGAGCCCATCGTTCGGGTGACCGGGTCCATCATGGATTGCCAGCTCATAGAGACGGCGCTTTTGAACTGCGTGAACTTCCAAACGCTCATCGCCACGAAGGCCGCGCGCGTGTGCTTGGCGGCCAAGGCGCCGGTGGCGGAGTTCGGGCTGCGCCGCGCCCAGGGCGCGGGCGGGGGCCTGTGGGCCAGCCGCGCGGCGGTGGTGGGCGGCTGCGCCTCCACCTCCAACGTGCTGGCCGGCAAGCTCTACGGCATCCCCGTGTCGGGCACGCACGCGCATTCCTGGGTCATGTCCTTTCCCGACGAGCTTTCGGCCTTCCGGGCCTACGCGGCGGCGTTCCCGAAGAACTGCGTGCTGCTGGTGGACACCTACGACGTGGAGCAGGGCGTGCGAAACGCCATCGTCGTGGGGCAGGAGATGCGCGCGCGGGGGGAGCGCCTCGCCGGCATCCGCATCGATTCGGGCGACCTGTCGTGGCTGGCCAAGATGGCCCGGCGCATGCTGGACGAGGCGGGCCTTGCCGACTGCGGCATCGTCTTGTCCAACGACCTGGACGAGTACGCCATCCAGTCCATCCGCGACGAGGGGGCGCAGGTGGCCTCGTGGGGCGTGGGGACGAAGCTGGCCTGCGCCTACGACCAGCCCACGCTGGGGGGCGTGTACAAGCTCTCGGCCACGCGCGAGCCGGGGGAGCGGACCTGGACCGACCGGCTCAAGATATCCGAATCCGCCGCGAAGCTGACCACGCCCGGCGTGCTGGACGTGCGCCGCTACTTCTACTGCGACAGCGGGCGCATCGCCGGCGACATGGTGTTCGACGTGAACGCCGGCGTGGGACGCGAGGTCATCGTGGACCCCGCCGACGACCTGCGGCAGAAGAACCTCTCGGGGCTGTGCTTCGAGACGCTGCTCAAGCCGCTCGCGCGCGGCGGACGCTGCGTGCTCGCGCCCGAGCTGCGCGACGCGCTGGCGGCGCGCGAGCGCGCGAAGGCGGGGCTGGAGACGCTCGACGAGAGCCAGAAGCGAATGCTCAACGCCCACACCTATCCGGTGGGGCTGGAGTATGGTCTTTTTGAGCGGCGCCGCGATTTGGTTGTGCGGCTGCGGGGCATCGCGTAGTTTGGTTTCAGTCCACGGCGCCGGCTGGCCGGCGCCCCGTCGAGAAAGGGTGCCATGGTCAAGATAATCACTGATTCGGTCGCCTCCATTCCCGCCGACGCGGCGCGCGAGGCGGGCATCGAGGTGGTCACGCTCTTCGTGAACCGCGACGGGACCGAGTACGCCGACGCAGAGATGGACCTCGACGCGTTCTACGCCGACATCCACGAGATGGCCGACGACCTGCCCACCTCCAGCCAGCCTTCGCAGCACGCCCTCGAGGAGGCGTTCGAGCGCGCCGCGCAGGCCGGCGACGAGGTGCTGGGCGTGTTCATCTCCTCCGAGCTGTCAGGCACCTACGAAGGGGCCGTGCGCGCCGCGCGCGCGGTGAAGGCGCGCAACATAGGCTTCTCCTACGCGCTGGTGGACTCCTCGTCGTGCGGCTACGACGAGGCGTGGCCGGTGTTCGACGCGGTGGAGGCGCGCGACGCCGGGGGAGATTTGGCCGCGTGCGCGGCCGCCGTCGTCGCCGGCGTGGAGCGCACGCGCTTCCTGTTCACGCCGGAGAACCTGACCTTCCTGCAGAAAGGCGGGCGCATCGGCAACGCGGCGGCCCTTCTGGGCAACCTCGTGCGGCTCGCCCCCGTCCTCACGGTCATCGACGGCAAGGCGACCACGTTCGCGAAAGTGCGCACGCGCAAGAAGGCGCTCGAGCGCATTGCGGAGGCGTTTCTGGCCGACGTGGAGGAGCACGGGCTGCGCCGCGCGGCGGTGCACTACATAGGGGACCGCGCCCCGGCGGTCGCCTGGGCGCGCGACGTCGTGGAGCCTTTGATC
This sequence comes from Rubneribacter sp., assembly GCF_965361815.1. NCBI lineage: Bacteria > Bacillati > Actinomycetota > Coriobacteriia > Eggerthellales > Eggerthellaceae > Rubneribacter > Rubneribacter sp. The sequence goes on along the minus strand of NZ_CBDTNW010000047.1, from coordinate 1,806 downwards.
GGCCGCGCGGTGAGCGTGCTGCCCGTAAGCCCCGTCATCGGGCTGCACGTGGGGCCGGCCGTGGGGATAGCCTACGAGTGCGCGAGCGCCCTCAAGGGAAAGCTGACCGGCCCGGTGCGCGTGCAGGCCGCCTCGTAGGCGGTCGCGCGCAAATGGCTGACGACCGGGCGTTTTTAAGGAAGGGAGAAGCTGAAAGGCCATGAAGCCTCTGTGCAACCTCATCATAGACTCCTGCTGCGACCTGCCTTTCGAGGTGGTGGACCGCGAAGGGGTGGACCTCATAAAGTTCCCCTACGTCATGAGCGACGGGGAGCATGCCGACGATCTGTATCAGACCACGACGGCGCACGGTTTCTACCAGGCCATGCGCGACGGCGAGCAGCCCACGACGGCGCAGGTGCCCGTCCCGGTGTTCCGCGAGGCCTTCGAGCGCGCCATAGCAAGCGGCGTGCCCACCGTGTTCCTGAGCTTCTCAAGCGGCCTGTCGGGCAGCTACGACGCCGCCGAGCTTGTGCACGCCCAGCTCATGGAGGAGCACCCCGAAGCCGAGCTGTACCTGGTGGATACGCGCCTGGCGTCGGTGGCCGAGGCCCTGCTGGTGCACGAGGCCCTGCGCCAGCGCGACCAGGGCCTGACCGCGCGCGAGCTTGCGGCCTGGGCCGAGGAGGCGCGCTTTTTCGTGGACGCGCAGTTTATGGTGGACGATCTGGAGGCGCTCAGGCGGGGCGGCCGCATCCCCGGATCGGTGGCGTACGCGGGATCGAAGCTGGACGTCAAGCCGCTGCTGGGCATCACCGCCGACGGCAAGCTGGCGCTGACGGGGGTGGCGCGCGGGCGCAAGAAGGGCGTCAAGCAGCTGGCGGAGTACTACCGCAAGCGCAAGGCCGACTCGCGGCCCGGTCGCTGCGTGGTCATCGGCAACGCGGACTGCCCGAAAGACGCCGAGCGGCTCAAGGGCGAGCTTTCCAAAGACGACGACAGCATCCTGTTTTTGGAGAGCAGCATAGGCCCCGTCATCGGCAGCCATGTGGGTCCCGGCATGATAGCCGTCGTGTTCTGGGGAGGGGACAAGCGCGAGGAGCTGTCCGTGGCGGACCGCATCGCAAGGAAAGTGAAGGGCGGGGAGTGAGCATGTCGAGGAAAGCGGCCTTTTCCTACAGAGGCGATGCGACCGTGGGGGCCATGGTGGACGCGCGGCTGCGGGAAGCGGGCTACGTGCGCGCCGAGGTGGGCGAGGCGGACGTCGTGGTGACGTACTGCACGTCGCAGACGGCGCTGGAGGACGCGTACTTCGACGACGAGGGCCTGGTGCAGCAGGCGCGGAAGGGGTGTCTGCTCGTGGATTTGTCCCCTTCGACGCCGAGCTTCGCGCGGGAGCTGAACGCGGTGGCGGTGGTGAGCGACCTTGCGACTGTGGAGGCGCCGATCGCGGTGCGGGACCTCTCCCGTCCCGACGCCTTCGCCGACCGCTCCAACCTCGTGTGCTTTATGGGAGGGGACGAGGACGCGGTGCGGGCCGCGGCGGGGGTGGTGGCCGCCGTCGCCGGAGAGGTGCGGGAGACGGGAGGCCCCGGGTCGGCCCAGCTCGCGCGCGCTTCCCATACGCTGCAGACGGTGGCCCAGGTGGTGTCGGCGGTGGAGGCCGACGCCCTGCGCCGCGCCGTCGGCGGCTCGATGGCGGCCCCCGACCGCATGGAGGGGCGCACAGAGGCCGCCTCTCCGACGGCGGGGCAGGTGCTTTCAGCGGTGGAGTCGGGCGGCTTCGAGGGGTCCTACACGGTGGAGATGCTCATGGCCGAGCTCACT
>NZ_CBDTNW010000046.1:0-9228 GCF_965361815.1 Rubneribacter sp. | reverse complement strand
AGCCACGATGAGGCCGCCCGCCGAAAGCCCCACGAAGAACATGAACATGGTGATGTAGAGGCCCCACGACGTGGCGTTGCTCATGCCTGTTACACCCAGGCCGAACATGAGCTGATAGATCCACGCCGCCACGCCGGCCAGCGTCAGCACGCCTAACACGCCCGCAGCCGCTTTGAATTTCGCCGAAGTTTCCATTGACGCACCTCCTTAGTTGAAGTAGTGAACCTGCGGGCGCGTGCCCTGCTCTTCCAACAGCACATACGCGTTCCGCTCGCGGATGATGCGCGACACCTCGGAATCCGGGTCGTCCAGATCGCCGAATATGCGCGCTTCAAACGGGCAGTTCTGCACGCACATGGGCTCTTGGCCCCGGTCGGTGCGCTCCTTGCACAGCGTGCACTCCTCGGCCACGCCCTTGGGGCGCACGGGCACATCTTTGTCGCCGTAGTTGAAATCAGGGTCGCGCACCGGCTCGTTCCAGTTGAACACGCGCGCGTTGTAGGGGCAGGCCGCCATGCACATGCGGCACCCGATGCACTTGTCGTAGTCTACCTCCACGCGGCCTTTGTCGTCTTTGTACGTGGCGCCCGTGGGGCACACGCGCTGGCACGCGGGGTTCTCGCAGTGCTGGCAGGCGATAGGCAAATACGCCCGCGAAAGATGAGGATAGACGCCCTGCGCCCCGTCGATCTCGTCCGACCCTTCCGTCAAAACGCGGTTCCACAGCATGCCTTCGGGCACCCCGTTTTGCATCTTGCACGACAGCGCGCAGGTTTGGCATCCAATGCAACGCCGCACGTCAATCGCCATTCCGTATCGAGTCATCGTCGATCACCTACGCTTTCCGAACTTCCACGAGCGTGTCTTGGAACGCGATGGACGTCCCCATCTGCAAGATGTCGTCACGCGGCGAGAGGTTGTCGTTCGTCAGTTCTTGGAGGTTGCCCTTGACCATGTACTTCGTCCAAATGCCCTCGAAGATGCGCGTGCAGCCAGGCCGCACGGACTCGGAGGGACGCACCTCCACCTGGATGGAACCGCGGTCGTTGAACACCTCGACCACGTCCCCGCGGGCAAGCCCGCGCGGCTCCATGTCCGCAGGGTTCATCTCCAGATGCGGCTCGTAGAACTCCTTGATCCACTGGGCGTCGCAGAACATGCTATGTATCTGGAACTTCGTGCGCGCCTGGTAGAACTGCAGCGGGTAGGTCTTGCGCAGCTCGCAGCCCTGATACGCCTCCTCGGGATCTTCGTACACGGGAAGCGCCTGCCCAGCCCCAAGCCTGCCCTCCAAGTACACGTCGAATCGGCCCGAAGCGGTTTTCGCCACCTGGGAGGCGTACTCCTCGCGGATTTGGTCGATGCCCGGCAAGGGCAGGACCCCCTGGTTGTCGATGAGTTTTTGCAGCGTCATCCCCGCGAGCTTCTTGTCGGTGGAGTTGGCTATCTGGTACTCGCAGAACTCGTAGGAGCTTTTGGGAAGCACGCCGTCGGCCACGCCCATCGCCTGCGCGAGCAAGCGCTCGATCTCGAGGTCCGGCTTGCTCTCGAAGAGCGGATCGAGCACCTTCCCCTGCAAGAGCAGATGCCCGTAGCCCACCTTCAGCGACTCGGCCTCCTCCGTGGTCTCGAACTTGGTGCACGCCGGCAGCACGATGTCGGCCCAGTTCGCGCTTTCCACGTGGTACATGTCGATGTACACGATGAAGTCGAGCGAGCGCAGCCACTCTTTGGTGACGTTCATGTTCGCGTAGTGCTGCTGGAACATGTCGCCGAGCGCGACGTAGGCGCGCACGCTGTTCTCCTGGTGACGCATGCTGTAAGAGGGCATCTCCTGGTCGGCCACCTTGTACTCGCCAGGCAGGGGCCAAGAGGCCAGCTTGGCGGACCAGCCAGTGTAGTTTCCACCCACGTGCACGCCCACGCTTGCGCCCGGCTTGCCGTAGTTGCCGGTCAGCGCAGCCAGAACGCCCGCCGCGTGCCCGCAGATGTCGGAGTTCATGTACTTGTCGGACCCGCCCCAACCAAGCGAGAGCGTGGCGGGCGTGTCAAGCGCGTAGCGACGGGCCAGGTCCTCGATGGTCTTTTCGGGAACGGTCGTCTTCTCCGACGCCCAGGTCAGCGTGTAGCCGTTTTCCTTTTGGCTTCGCTTGAGCAGCTCGAACACCGTGGCGTACGTCCTGCCGTCAACCTCGTAGACGCCCTCGAGTGCAGGATCGACGGCTTCCTGGTAGGGTCGGGGCGCGCCGGTTGCCGCATCCCATACCATGAAGGGGTTCTCGGAGCCTTTCTGCTTGGCCGTGGCCGACAACGGATCGCTCCTGAGCATCGCGCCTGACTCCTCGTCGACCAAGAACGGGAACGACGTTCCCTCCTTCATCGACTCCTCGTCGAACCACCCGTTGTCGATGATGCAGCTGATCATACCCAGAAACAGGGCGCCATCCGTCCCCGGCTCGATGGGAACCCACTGATCGGCCTTGCCGGCCGTCGTGGTGTAATGCGTGTCCACCGAGACGATGTAGGCGCCGGCCTCCTGCGCCTCGAAGAACGTCTTGGCCGAGGGGACGCTCGACTCCAAGAAGTTCGTGCTGGTCAGAATCACCGTCTTGGCGCGTGCCCAGTCGCGGGCCTCGCTCGTGCAGATGACGTTGGACGTGGTGTCGCCGATCATGGGGCCAAGCCCGTTGCCCACGCCGATGTCGATGCCGTTGCGCCCGTCTTGCTGCGCGCTGAATATCTGCTTGAGATGGGGGTAGCGAACCTTCACGTCGGACGTTCCCCCAACGACCACGGCGCTCTTGCCGTACTTCTCCCAGATGGACCCCAGCTTGTCTTTGATCTCGGCCAATGCCTCGTCCCAGGTGACGGACACGAACTCGCCTAAGCCGCGCTCGCCGACGCGTTTGAGCGGGGTCTGGATGCGCTCGGATCCGTACACGTGCTCGATCTCCGACATCGCCCGCACGCAGGCGATGCGGTAGCGCTTGTCGTACCCTTCGGCGTCGTTCGGTTCGATCAAGCACAGGCGGCCGTCCCTCACCGTGCACTTCAGGGAACAGTGGCCCGTGCAATGGTTCTGGTGGAAGGTGTAGCCGATGCGCTCCTCCGGCTCCGCATGCGCTTGCGCGGGCGCAAGCCAGTCGTCCGTGCCGGTCATGCCCGCAGCGCCGGCCAGACCGAGCGCGCCGGCCGCAGCGCCGGTTGCCTTGAGAAAGCCCCTTCGCGTCAGTCCGCCGTGCGGACTCGTTGCTCCTGACATGTTTCCTCCTCGGTTCTGCCAGGTCCCCCGTGCCGCCCTTCCCCGCTTCCGCTCGGCTTGAAGCGGCCAGGCGACGCAGCGTCCTCTTCAAGACGATGCGCGCAAACCGGCGCAAGCCCCGCAGCAGCGGAATGAGCGTGGGGATACCTCCGTTCCTTGCGAGAATCGGCCGAATCCCACTGGGCACACTATACGAAATAATCATATGACAATCAAGGATTGTCATATGATTATTTGTCCTATGATTATCCTATTTTGGAGATAGTATTGGTGGAACGTTCCGGGATTGATTGCCGCTAGATCATCCAAGCGGGAATGACCAGCGTGTTTGCATCGAGAGCGCCGAGGGCTTCGAGCCAAAACTCTTCCCAGTGCGTCCTTCACGGCGTCGCCGAAGCCCTCGCCGAAGCTGCTCGGCACTACTGCGGCACCACCAAACCACCCGACATCGCAGAACCACACGCCGCCTTCAGCAGCAACACCCTCCACCACTTTCTGCATCTCGCCCTTCATCACCCTCCTCCAGCCATTTCTTTGCAGATAATTTCATTGGAATACGTACGAATGTTTCATGTGAAACATTTCCTGCGGTCCTTCACGACGCGTTAAAGCCCCGAAAGCGCACAGCGACACTACCGCTTGACCATCTTTTCTAAATTCTTATAATTGATTCTAATAAAGAATTTATAATTCTATATAAAACCTTAGAAAGAACAGGCAATGACCAATCCATTCAAACCAGGAGCCGGAAGAAAGCCTCCCTATCTCGCAGGCCGCACCGAGATACTGCACGCCGTGAAAACCGAGATGCAGCAAGTATGCGACGATGCCGAGGGTATGCGCCCCGTCGTCATCTCGGGGCTTCGGGGCATGGGAAAAACCGTGCTCCTCAGGGAGCTGGCCGACTTCGCAAAACAGCGGGCTTGGGTGGTCGCCTGCGTCGAAGCCTCGAGAAACACCTCGCTCGCCACAAAGCTCTCGCAAGCCCTCTATCTCGAACTGCGACGCATAAAAAACTCGGCGAACCCACTGAAATCGGCATTCGACCACGCGATCGCTGTTTTGAAATCTTTCCAGCTGAAAATCGATCCCGCGGGTTCATACTCCCTCGGCATCGACATCCAACCAGCGCAAGGATACGCCGACTCGGGCGATCTCTCGCTCGATCTCGGCGATTTGCTGCAGGCCACAGGAGAGGCTGCGCGCGATGCGGGAACCGCCGTGTTCCTGAGCATCGACGAATTGCAGGAAGCATCCAAAGAAGACTTGACGGCCCTCAACGTGGCGCTGCACGCCATAGGTCAAGGCAGCTCCCCCGTTCCTGTCTATTTCATAGGAGCGGGGCTTCCCACGCTTCCCGCCGTGCTCGCTGACGCGACCAGCTACGCCGAGAGAATGTTCGCATACCATTCTCTCGAACTGCTCTCAGACGATGCGGTGCGCGATGCGTATATCGAACCCACGGCAAAAGACGGTATCCGCTGGGAGGAAAACGCCCTGGCTGCCGCCATCGAAGCCGCAGGAGGCTACCCTTATTTCATCCAGCAATGCGGTTTCTGCATTTGCGAACAGATAGAAGCGCCCGGTATCGTGACGTCGGTCGAAACGGCCGCCGGAATCGCTTTAGCGAAAAACGAACTCGACCGAGGGCTCTATCGGTCGCGGTGGGACAGGACGACGCGCGCAGGACGCGCGATGATGCGCGCCATGGCAAGCGCCGGATCGCCGATAAAACTCAGCGATTTAGCGCAACAGATGGGGAAGAGAAGGATAAGCGACCTATCGGTCATACGCGACAAGCTCATTCACGACGGTCTTATCTATGCTCCCGAACGAGGGCACGTGACATTCACCGTCCCCGGCATGGACGATTTCATCCTGCGCTGCTCCGAGTAACCGAAAGCGCGTCCTTCGCGGCATCGCCTAAAACGTCGCCGAAGCCCTCGCTGAAGCTGCTGGGCACCACCACGGTGCCGCCCGTTTCGCGCACGCTCTCGTACAGCAGGTGCATCGAGCGCAGGCGCAGCGCGGCGTCGTTTTTGGCGTAGGCGTCGCCCATCTCGCCCATCATCTCGCAGATGTCCTGCTCGGCCTCCATGAGGATGATGCGCGCCTTCTTGCGCTGCTCGGCCTGGGCCTCAAGCGACATCACGTCCTGCAGGTCCTTCGGCACCAGGATGTCGCGCACCTCCACCGAGAGGATGGCCACGCCCCAGGGCGCCACCTTCTCTTCGAGCGCGCGTTTGAGCTCGCGGTCCAGCTGCTCGCGGCGGATGGCCACCTCGGCGGCCCCTCCGCGCCCGATGGCGTCCCGCAGCGCCGTCTGCGCCGCCAGCTCCACGGCGCGCGTGAAGTCGCCCACCTCGGTGCAGGCCGCCTTCGCATCCCATACATGCCAGAACAGCACGGCGTTCACGTCAAGCGGCACGAGGTCGGCCGTGAGCGTCTCCTCGGCGCCGAACGTGGTCACGCGCACGCGGCCGTCCACGCGCATGGTGTTCTGCTCGATGACAGGCCAGGTCCAGAACAGCCCCGGCCCGCTCACGCGGTTGAAGCGGCCGAAGCGCAGCACCACGACCTTCTCCCACTGCTGCGCGATGTGCACCGACATGGCGGCCAGCGTTGCCGCCACCAGGGCGCACGCCACGCCGAGCAGCCCCACACGGCCCGCGATCAGCGCCGACGCGCCCAAAACCAGAAAAAACGCCAGAGTGAACACCACTGCGGAGAACAGCAGCACGCCCGCGCTCGACGCGCGCTCGCCCGCCATCTCCGTATTCGCGTCGGGCACGACAGCCCACGACCCGCGCCCGCCCGTCGCGCGACCGGACTGCCCGCCTGCGCTCGAGCCCATCCCCATCGGGGCCTCGCGCTCCCCTTTTCTCCCAAAGCCCATGATAGCCTCGCTCTCGTCCGCAGCCTTGCTTTCGCCTGTAGCCGCGCTCTCGTCCGCAGCCCGCCCGCTCACGCGCCGCGCGCGCCGCCTTTCGCCTTGGGCACCTCAACGCAGACGATGCGGCCCGCCCCGTCCGCATCCGCGCCGCCCTTTCCCTCGGCGGCTTTCAGCTGCTTGATCTTGCGCGCCATGCGAGCCTGCACGTCGTCCAAGGAAAGCCCCAGATCGCGACAGGCCGTCACGCAGTCCTCCAGCAGCCCGTCCACCTCCTCGGCATACTCTTTGTCCACCTCGGCGTCCAGATCGCGCACGAACACGCCGCGCCCGCGCGTGGACTCCAGGTAGCCGTCGGACACCAGGCTGAGGTACGCCTTGTTCACCGTGTTGTAGTTGATGGAAATCTCCGACGCCAAGCCGCGCACCGTGGGCAGCTGATCGCCCGGTTTGAAGTAGCCGGTGTTGATCAGGTAGACGAGCCTCTGACGCAGCTGCACCCACAAAGGCACGTCGGTCGTCTCGTCCACCTCGAAAGGAAAGGCGCCCTTCTCCATCGTCGCGTTCCACGCTCCTCACATCATGGTTTGCAGCACCGGGTGCAGACCGGCCTCGACCACACAATAGCGCAACGCGAGGCCGCCCGCCAGCACGCACGCCGAGGCGGCCAGCACCGCACGCGGCTTGAGCGCGGCGCGCCCGCGTGCGAAAGCCGCATCCAGCGCAAGCGGAACCGCCAAGCCGCCCACCGCGAACACGCCCCAGAACGCCCACGCAGCGGATCCGGCCGTGAGCGCTTGGGCCGAAGCCGCCAACGCCTCAAGCGTTCCGCTGTCCTCGGGAACCGACACGGCGCCCGGCAGCGCAACGCCCAAGACGACGGCCACGTACGCCGCCGCAACCAGAATCTCAAGGATGATCGCAACGGCGTCCGCGAACGCAAGCCGCCGAAACACTCGGCCGAACAAACGGGCGGCACCGGAGAACTGACCTGCGGCAAGCACAAGGGCCGTCCCGCACGAAAGCGAGGAAAGCGCGAAGAGGGCCGGAAGCCACGGCGTGGCCCACAGAGGAACCGCCGCCATGTCCCGAAGCAGCAACCCCGTGTACACCATGACCACGAACGCGGCCGCAAGCAGGGCAACCTCGAGCACGCGAACCGCCGTCAGGGAAAGCCGCACGCACCCCGTCCAAGCCGCAAGCAAGGCCGCGCCCAGGCCAGAACAGGCAACAAGGGCCCATGTTCCCGCCGCCACGTACGTGAACGCCGGATTCGCGAGCAAAAGCCCCACCCTGTCGGCGCGTCCCACGTCGGCCAGCAGGCACGTCACGCCCGCTCCGAGCGCGACAAGCCCCGCCGCCGCACCCGGAGCGACGAGCAGGCGATAGGGCTGCGGCAGCTCGACGACCATGCGCACGCCGCCGCCCCGCCGACGCAATGCGGGCTGCGACACCGCGTCCGCAGGCGACAGCAGAGCGAGCGCGGACGACACGAAAAGCGCGCCCGCACCGGCGCCGCCGAGGAACAGGTAGCACACGACCAGCGGCCCGAACAATGCCCCGCCCTCCTTATCTCCCGACGCAGATGCGCATGCAAGCCCGCCTACGCGCGAACGCGAACCCCGCGAGGACGCGCCTACGCGCTGTCTCGGATTATCATAAGACAATCTGCCGTCCTTGTCCGCACTTTCCCCTCAAATCCCCGAGCGTTTCTGCGCTGAAAGCGCGCAAAAGGCGCTACGCGATGCAATGCGCCGCATACGGCGGCACGCTTTTCACGCCGCGCTCAAACCCGAAGTTCTTGGCGGAGATCCGCAGGACGCAGGCAAGCGCGCACCGCCTCCGATACGTTTCAAGGCTTTGCGCACCCACGTTGGCTCCCGATTTGACCTCAAGGGGGGGGGACAACCCTCTGTTAAACCGGGATTGACAGAGACCCCGCCGGAGGCGGTTCGACGGGGGCCGCACGCAGGTTGGTCACAAAACGCGCCCTGTGGCACGCGCGGGGCCGCCTTTCCGTCCTCCGCGCCCCTCGCGTCCGAAGAAACACCAGGTCACGGAAATCGCGCGGCCCGCCGGCGCGCCGGATCGACCCTCCGGAGTGCCATAGGGCGCGTTTTACGACCAACTTGCGGGAAGGTCTCCGTTGAACCGGGATCGACATGGGCGGGACCGGGAAGGGCGGCGTCACGAGCCTTCGCGGCGCCGCCCCTCCCTCCGGGCGCGCCCCTCCCTCCGGACGCTCGCGGCCACCCAGCCCGCGTGCAGGGCCACGTGCACGAGCAGCAGCGCCAAGAGCGCCTTGGCCGAGACCGCGTGCAAAGGGTCCCAGAAGAAGTAGCCGGTCGCGTGCAGGCCGAGCGCCGGAAGCGCCGCGCCCGACACCATGATGCCCGATGTGGCGCAGACAGCCAGCACGACAAGGATGAGCGCGTCGAGCGCCAGATGAGCCGTCCAGGAGGGCGAGCGGCGGAGCAGCCCGCCCCCTGCCACCCTGCCCAAGCCCGCAACGCAATGAGCGAGCAGCACGGCGATCGCGGCGAGCGAAAGCCACTCATGGGCCGCTATTCCCGTGAACGCAGGAAGAGCGGCAAGCGCGTAGAGGACGAGCGCGGCGCCATCAAGGACGAGCCGCTTTTTCTCCATTCCCCTCACCTCACCTTCCGCACGATGAGCACCAGCCCCACCACAAGCGCCACCGGTGCGAGGATCCACACGTTCAAGCTCGCGTCGCTCGCCTGGCGGTAGCGGCCCACGAGCGAGTCCCACGCGTGGCACTCCGCGCTCGCGCAGCTTGCCTCGGGACAGAGCATCTCGTGGACGCCGTCGGGTTCAGGCACATTATCGAAGCCGTGGCACTCCCCCGAAGCGCACCCGGCGGCCGGGCAAGGCGTATCTGTCTCGATAGGAGAGATGCCCGTCGCAGGCTCTACAAGCGCACCCGCTCCGTAAGTCAGCACCCCTGCCAGCACAAAGACACCTAACGTTATGAGAATCCTTCGAATCATGGGGCCTCCCCAAAGCGGGGCGGGGGTAGCAACCGTACCACCCCTCTCCCCCTCTCCCACTCCTGTAC
>NZ_CBDTNW010000045.1:0-4825 GCF_965361815.1 Rubneribacter sp. | reverse complement strand
ATCCTCTTCGGAACGGCGCGCCCTCGGCAAAGGGCGCGCGGCCGTACAGCGTGTCGCGAACCTCGAACAGCATCGCGTCGATGCAGGTTTCGGGGGATACATTATACGTCAGCGCCCGCTCGCAGCGGCCCACGCACGCCAACGCGGCGGCCGCGCGGGCCTCGTCGGAGGCGCGCGCGGCGTCGAGCACGGCGTCGCGCGCATCCGCGTTCACCACCAGATCGGGCGTTTCGGCGCACACGGCCATGACGTCGCGCAGCCAGGAGCGCGCGATGGCCGTGAGCTGGCGCAGCGACTCGAAGGTCTTGGCGGTGAGCTGGCGCTTGTTGCGCGCCTCTATCTGGCGGATGGCCGACTTGGCCAAAAAGTCGGCGTTCTCGGCCAGCTCCTGCTCCTGTTCGGCGCGCACCACGTCCAAGGGAGCCTTCACGCGCACCACCAAATCGCTCGCGAACCCGACAACGTCCCAGTCGTCGGCCCTGCGCAGGCAGCCCATGACCTCCAGCACGCGCTTCCTGAACTCCAGCCGCTCGTTGGAGCGCAAAAACTCCACCGCGCGCGTGATGGACCCGTCGCAGGCCGCCAAGGCCATGCGCGCCTGGTCGGGACGGGCGCCGGAGTTCTGCACGACGATGCCCGCGGCCTCGCTGGCCGGGATGGAGCGAAACGGCACCACCTGGCAGCGCGAGACGATGGTGGGCAGCACGCTTTCGCGCGTGCGACCCAGAAGGACCATCACCACGCCCTCCGGCGGCTCCTCGAGCGTTTTGAGGAAGGCGTTGGCGGCCTGCACGCCCAGAAGGTCCACGCGATCGAGGATGTAGACCTTCCTGCGCGCCTGGATGGGGGCGAACGCCGCGTCCGCCACGATGTCGCGGATCTGGTCGACCAGGTACCCGCCGGCCCCCTCGGGCGAGAACCAGCGCACGTCGGGATGCTTCCTGCGCATGATGCGCCGGCACGCGTCGCAGGCGCCGCAATTGCCCCCGCGCGGGCCGCTCGCGCCCTTCGGGCAGAGGACGGCCTGCGCGAAGGCGTAGGCGGCCGTCGTCTTGTTCGACCCCGCCGGGCCGGTGAACAGGTAGGCGTGGCTCACCTTGTCCTGGGCCACCGCCGCGCGCAGGAACTCGCGCACCTTCGGCTGGCCGAGCACGTTCTCGAAGGCGTCCGACACAGGCTCACTCCCCCTTCCGCGCCGCGCGGGAGCGCCCCGGGCGGGGGCGGCGCGCATCCAGGCGCCCGAAAAACCCCGGGTCTTCGCGCTCGATGTCGGCCATCCAGGGGAACAAGTCAGCAAGCTGGGCGAACACCGCCGCCGCCGTGCGGGACTTGCGCCCGTCGGACCTCACCGTGCGCACGCGCTCCGGATCCTTTCGCGCTATGTCGGCGAACGCCGCGTTCACGCGCGCGTGGAAGCCCTCCCCCGCCTGCTCGAGCCTGTCCGCCCCGCGGCGCGTGGCGCGCGCAAGCCCCTTCCCGGCCGCGCCGCCCGTCTCCAAAAGGATGGTGCGGTCCGGGCGGACGCCCTGGCAGGCGAACTCGTTGGCCGCGTCCACGAACGCGCGCGGAAGCCCGCGGCCGTAGGCTTGGTAGGCCACCGTGGAATCCGTGAAGCGGTCGCACAGCACCACGGCCCCGCGCGCGAGCGCGGGCGCTATCACCTCCGCCACTATCTGGGCGCGCGCGGCCTCGTAGACGAGCAGCTCCGCCTCGTCGGACATCGCCTCGTTGCGCGGGTCCAAGACGATGGCGCGCAGCCGCTCGCCTATGTCGGTGCCGCCCGGCTCGCGCAGGCGCACCACCTCCCGGCCGTGCGCGCGCAGCGCGTCGGTCAGGAAGCGGATGTGCGTGGTCTTGCCGGCGCCCTCCCCGCCCTCGAACGTGATGAAGATGCCCCGGGGGGCATCGGTGCGCCGCCCGGCCGCGCCGTCGATCGGATCCCGGTCCGCCCTCTCGGCCATGCCCTACGCCTCCGAGCACTCCCGCACGGCCGCCGCCACGCACTCCACGGCGCGCGGATCGAACGGCTCCACCATGATGAAGTCCTCCGAGAGCTCCTCGTCGGACACGAGCGCGGCCAGGGCTTCGGCGGCCGCCAGCTTCATGGCCTCGGTGATGCGCGGCACGCGCGCCTCAAGCGCGCCCTTGAAGATGCCCGGGAAGGCCACCACGTTGTTGATCTGGTTCGGGAAGTCCGACCTCCCCGTGCCCACCACGCGCGCGCCGGCGGCCTTCGCCACGTCCGGATGCACCTCCGGGTCGGGATTGGCCATGGCGAACACGATGGCGTCCCCGTTCATGGAGCGCACCATGTCCTCGCTCACCAGGTTGGGGGCCGACACGCCCACGAACACGTCGGCGCCCGCCAGCGCGTCGGCCAGCGTCCCCTCCGCGTCGGCGCGGTTCGTGACGGCGAGCATGGCGCGCTGCGCCTCGTTGAGTCCCTGGGAGCGCGAGCTGACGATGCCGCACTTGTCGCACAGCACCACGTCCTCGAACCCGTAGCTGAGCAGGAGCTTGGCGATGGCGATGCCTGCCGATCCCGCGCCGTTGACCACCACGCGGCACGCCTCCTTGCGCTTGCCGGTCAAGCGCAGCGCATTGATGATGCCGGAGAGCACCACGATGGCGGTTCCGTGCTGGTCGTCGTGGAACACCGGGATGTCGAGCCGCTCCACAAGGCGCCGCTCCACCTCGAAGCAGCGCGGCGCGGCGATGTCCTCCAGGTTGATGCCGCCGAAAGCCGGCGCGATGCGCTCCACCGTCTCCACTATCTCGTCGGCGTCCTGCGTGCTCAGGCAGATGGGCACCGCGTTCACGCCGCCGAACGCCTTGAACAGCGCGCACTTGCCCTCCATGACGGGCAGGGCGGCCTCGGGTCCAATGTTGCCCAAGCCCAAAACGGCGCTGCCGTCGGTCACCACGGCCACGGTGTTGGCCTTCATCGTGTAGTCGTAGGCCACCGACGCGTCGTCGGCTATGGCGCGGCACGGCGCCGCGACGCCCGGCGTGTAGGCGAGCGCCAGGGCCTCGCGCGTGCCGATGTCCATCTTGGGCACAACGTCCAGCTTGCCGCGCCACGTACGATGCAGGCGAAGCGCCTCCTCGTTCACGTTCATATGTTCCTCCCAATGTGAAAGCGCCCGCACGCCACCCGAAACGAGCGTGCTTTGCGCAGGTTTTTGATTATACCCTCAAACCGTGATGCGCTACACTGGCAGGACGGACATCTCACAGGAATGTTCGCGAACGCACGAAACGAAAGGACAGGCATGGGCGAGACAGGCGAACCCCGCGCGCTCTCCGCCGAGCTGGTGGCCCGAACCGTCTACGACGCCGTCGTCCAGTGCGCGGTCGGGCTGCGCGAGGACGTGCGCGCCGCCATAGAGCGCGCCGCAGAGGACGAGCATGCGCCCCGGGCGCGGGCGGTGCTTGGGCAGATGATCGAAAACGCGCAGGTGGCGCGTGAGGACGGCGTGCCTTTGTGCCAGGACACCGGCACGGTGTGGGTGCGTCTGGAAGCGGGCTGGGAGCTCTCCGTGCCAGGAAACGCGCTTTCCCTGGTCGACGACGCCGTGGCCCGCGCTTACGCCGATGCGCGCCTGCGCATGAGCGTGGTGCGCGACGCGGTGTTCGACCGCTCGAACACCGCCGACAACACCCCGGCGTTTTGCGACGTGGCGCTGCGTCCCGGCTGCGGCGCCACGGTGCACGTCATGCTCAAAGGCGGCGGGTCGGACAACGCCTCGCGCGTGGTCATGCTCCCCCCCGGCGAGGGCGCGGCGGGCGTGCGCCGAGTCGTGCTCGAATGCGTGCGGGAGAAAGCGGCCAACGCATGCCCCCCGCTTGTGATAGGAGTCGGCGCAGGATCCACCTTCGACAAGGTGGGCGGCTTGGCGAAGCGCGCGCTTCTGCGCCCGATCGGCTCCCCCGCCGCAACCCCGGAAGCCGCCGCGTTCGAGCAAAAGCTCCTGAGCGCCGTGAACGCCACCGGCATAGGCCCGGCCGCGCTCGGTGGCCAGACCACCGCGCTCGCCGTGCACCTCGAGACCGCGCCCTGCCATATCGCTGCGCTGCCCGTGGCCGTGAACATGGGGTGCTGCGCCATGCGCAGCGCTTCGATCGAGTTGATCCCCTGGGGTGATGAGCAATGACGAAACCCATCGACGTGCCCCTGCCCGCCGACCGCGCGCTTCTCGCAACGCTGCAGGCGGGTCAGGAGGTGCGCTTGACCGGCCCCGTCTACACCATGCGCGACGCCGGGCACGCCCGCGCCCTTGCCGCCCTCCGCGAAAGCGGTCGGCTGCCTTACGACCTTGCGGGCCAAACCCTGTTCTACGCCGGCCCCACGCCGTCGGCCGCAGGACGGCCCCTGGGGTCGGTGGGCCCCACCACCGCCAGCCGCATGGACTTCGCCGCGCCCGCGCTCATGGACGCGGGAGTGGCGGCATGCATCGGCAAGGGGAAGCGCTCGGCCGAGGTGGTCGAGGCGTGCGTGCGCAACAAAGCCGTCTACTTCGCCGCCGTGGGCGGCATCGCGGCGCTGCTCGCCAAGCACGTGTCGGCCTCTGAGACGGTGGCCTGGGAGGACCTGGGCACCGAGGCCCTGCGCCGCCTGCAGCTTGAGGGCTTTCCCTGCTTCGTGGCGGTGGACGCATGCGGGACCGACCTTTATCGCGCCGTCGAGCAGGGAATCCCGCTCTCCTGAGAGACGGGCGGCAACCTGCGCGGAGCGAAACGGCCCTGGGGGGGGGGGGAGCAAAAATCTCCTCATCCCCCCCATCCTTGTGTAATTTTCTTTCTTCAATTCATGCTCCGCCCGCTG
>NZ_CBDTNW010000044.1:0-6471 GCF_965361815.1 Rubneribacter sp. | reverse complement strand
CATGGCCGCCCGCCCCGCGTGGGACAGCGTCCTTTGGATCCTCTACGTCCTCGGCAACGCGTGCGCGCTCGGCCCCTGCACGATGGCCCTTGTCATGGCCGCAGTCGGCGACGACGCCGCGCCCGCGGGGCTGCCGGCCCTCGTCGGCGCGGCGGTCGGAGCCGTGACGGCCGTGGCCTTCGCCGCCTCCCTGCAGGCGTCCGCCGGCGCCTTCGCCGAGGTCGGGTTCTACTTCGACCCCACGCGCCCGACGGCCGGCATGGCCGACGCCGCGAGCGTCGTGGCCGCCCAGGTCCCGCTTCTGTGGGCGGGCGCCGTGGTGATCGGCGGTCTGGCCCCGCTGGCGGCGGCCTTCATGGGCAGGAAGTCCGCCAACTGGAAGGTTTGGGGCGCCGTCGCCGTGGCCTGCGCCCTCGTAGGGGCGATCGCCCTGCGCGTCGTGTTCTACGAGCTGGGCCTGAGCGTGTTCATGTTCTACTAGGCTCCTTGTGGCTTGACGGGGCCGTCCTGCGGATAAGAGGGGCGGTCCCGTGCTCCCCGTACGTCTTCCGAGCGCCCCGCGCGGGCGCGGCCTCCCTCCCCGAAACCCCCTTGCAAATGGGAAGGCCGCCTCCGCGCGGGGCGCTTTGGCATCCCTGTCCGCCTCTCTGTTAGACACATGAAACCAGGTTTGACGCGAACCTGTGCTTGCCAACACTCGAGCCGAGCTTCCCTGCTCGGGCGCTTCGGAAAGTCTCGCCTGTTAGGCGGGGAGGGCTTTTCGATGCGCCCGGCGGGGCTTTGCCCGACGGGCCGGTCCGGCCCATGCCGATCTCGATTTAGCAGACCCCCGCGTGCAAGTTGGCCGCAAACCGCGCCCTGTGGCACTCCGGGCGGCCGATCCGGCGTATCGTCGAACCGCGCGATTCTCGCGATCTGGGGTTTCTCCGGACGCGAGGGGCGCGGAAGGTGAAAAGACGGCCCCGCGCGTGCCATAGGGCGCGGTTTGCGGCCAACTTACGGGAGCGAGGTCCGTGCCAGCGGCAGCTTGGCAGAGGGCGGGGCGGGCGTTCTGGATGCGGGGGCAAAGGCGCGCTACGACGGTGCGGTCCCGTCGTCGCCTTGCCGCTCGCCGTCGTCGCGATGAGCGCGGGGGATCATGTCGAGCAGATCTTGACGCGAATGGATGTCGAGTTTCTTGTAGATGCGCAGGCGGTGCGCGTTGATGGTTCCTTTGGAGATGAAAAGTTTCTCGCTGATGTAGTTCGCATCGCGTCCGCAGGCGATCAAGTACGCTATCTCGCGCTGTCGAGGCGACAGCTCATACTGGTCGAACAGCGTTTCGCATCGGTCTTTGAACGAGGCGCGTTTCGCGTCCTCCCGTCCCTTCCACAGTTTCGAGAAGTTCTCGGTCGTCAATATGGAATTGCATAAGATGAGGAGCGCAAGGACGAGGACGGTTGAGAATGCGACTGTTCGCATAGGGTTTTGGAGCACGACGGGCGCAAGGGCGTAGGCGGCGATGCTCCCGACGAATCCCGAAGCTGCGATAAGGCTGCGTCCGAATCCGAACGTGAGGACCGGCGAGAGCTTCATGCGCTGGCAAAGGTAACCGAGGATGATCCAGACGATCAGCTCGAAGCACGTGTAGCCTGTTTTCACGAGCGCGGCGGGCACCAGGCTGGATTGGCCGAAAAGAGGGATCAGGAGGATGCCCGCGATCATGACGATGAGGGCGGGGCGGAACAGCATGTTGATGTCGAGCGCCTGCCTTTTCCCCGTTATCACCACGAAGGCTATGATGATGAGCGACATGGCTATGAGCATGGTGAGGGCGAATCCGTCGGATGGCTGGTTTTGAGTGACCGGCTGTATGTCGCGGGTGATGCCCGCCGCAAATCCGAACAGCACGATGCCCGCCGCAACTTTGAGGAAATCTCGATTCTGGCTTTCGAAGTGGGGCTTTTGATACAAGGTGCTCACGGCTGCGGCGTCGGCGTTGCGGCAGAGCCAAGCCGACATCAAGGGCAGCGCTATGGCGAAGGCGTACTGGGCGACAGGCGGCGTCAGGGAGATGAGCGTGTACAGAAGGATGCCGAAGAAATAGGCGGAGCAGGATTCCACGACGAGCCTGTTCAGCTTGAGCTTGGAGAACGCTATACTCCACGACATGAGGAGCATAGCCGATCCCGCGCCCGTGAAAAGGGCCGCCACCGCCATAAGCCCGCCCTGCGCCCCTTGTGCGACCTCTGGCAAGCCTGCGGCGGGGATGAGCGCGCTGCCCGCCGACATCACGAGCGGCCCGATGACCATGCCGACGTTTCCGGAAAGCATGCGTTCCGTCCGCTCATGGAGCAAGGCCGCCACCGTCAAGGTGAGGGCCAACGCCCCTACGCTCCACAGGTAGACGTTCGTGTTGATGGAGCCGCCCATGGCGTCGGGCATGTGAAAGAGCGTGATGCTGAAAAAGCAGATGTGCGCCCAAGCTCGGTTGCAGGCGAACCCCGCGATCCTCGCAAGCGAAGTCTCGTCCAGCGTGACGGCTTTCGTTGTGACGCTGATCATTTCGTCCTCTCCCCTCCGCGCGGTGCGTCCTCGCGCTTTCCTCTTGTCGAACATCATAGGCTCGCGCAGGGCGCGTGTAAATTCATAAGCCGTTTATGACGCCTCTGACGTGGTTATACGCTGGCATCCGATTCCCTTGGCGCGCTCTCGCAACGATCATGGGAAGGGCAGGGTTTTGACGAGATGCCGCCCTGCGAGGAGGAGGGGCCCTCACAGGAGGAGAGGCCCCGCGAGAGGAGATCGGGCGTATGGAGAAACAAAGGCCATGCATAACAAGGCGAACATTCGCGAAACTGGCTGCGGTGACCAGCGCAGTCGCGTTCGCGAGTGCGAAACCTGCGGCGGCGCTTGCGGAGAGCGAGGTGGAAAGCGCTTCCCAGAAAGAGGTCAAGCGCATTCGCACCGCGTGCCGCGGCTGCGGCAAAATGGAATGCGGCGTGTGGGTGACGGTCGAGAACGGTCGCGCTGTGAAGATCGAGGGCGATGAGTCGGCGTTTCAGTCTCGGGGAAACTGCTGCACGAAGTCGCAGGCTTCCATCGAGGCTGCGTACCATCCCGACCGCGTTCGCTACCCCATGAAACGCACGAACCCCAAAGGCGAGGACGACCCTGGCTGGGTTCGCATCAGCTGGGACGAAGCGTTCCAGACAACCGTCGAAAAGGCGAGGGAAGTGCAGGAGCGTTACGGCGGCACGTCCATCGCGGGCATCACGGGCACTTCGCGCGTTTGGCCGATGGCGGGCACGGCGGGATGGGTTCGCATGTGGGGCTCTCCCAACGGGATCCAGGCTTGGCAGGTGTGCAAGGGTCCTCGGCACTTCACGGGAAACCTCGTGTCCCAGTTCGCCCATTCCTGGGTGGCCACGGTCGACCGACCTCGCGTGTACACCGCTTGGGGCGGATCGACTGAGATATCGAACTACGACGACAGCTGCCGCACGAGCGTGGAGGTGGCGAACGAGGCCGACATCACGATCATCGTCGACCCCCGTGTGACGAACCTGGGCAAAGAGGCGGACTACCACTTGGCGCTGCGCCCGGGCACCGACGGCGCGATGGCGATGGGCTGGGCGCATGTGATCGTCGATCACCAGCTTTACGACGATCTGTACGTGAAGCGATGGACGAACGCTCCTTTCCTGGTCGTCGAGGACATGGAGGCTTCCGGATACGACACGGTGTCGAGCAACGGGGATCCCTTCAAGCTGACCACGAGGCTGCTCAAGGCGTCCGATCTGGCCGAGGACGGGGATCCTCACCGCTACATGGTGTGGGACAACCTTGCGGACAAGCTGACGTACTTCGATTCGGAGAGCGGCCTGTGGGAAGGCGAGGCATGGAGCAAACCCACCGAGGGCTTCGTGCCCAAACAGCGCTTCACGGAAGGGGTGGCGCCTGGTTGGTGTCCGAATCCCACTCCCTTCGATCCTGAGATCGATCCCGCCTTGTACGGGGAGTTCGAGGTGACGCTCAAGGACGGATCGAAGCACATGGCGCGCCCCGTGTGGGAGTTCTACGTCGAGTCGCTTGAGGAGTACACGCCCGAACGCACCGCCGAGATAACCGGCGTCGACGCCCAGCTCATCGAGGACGCCGCCTTGGCATGGGCCACGCGCCTCGACCCGGCGACGGGCTATGGCAACGGCGGGCTGCGCTACATGCTGGCCATCGAGCACAACGGGCATGCCGTGCAGACGTGCAGGACCCTTGACACCCTGGTCCAGATCACCGGCAACATGGACACCCCGGGAGGCAATCGCGGATCGACCCGCTCGCCTGTGGAGGGAGGGCATGCGGGCTTTGGATCGAACGCCCCCGGATGCCCGCCCATGCCCGAGGAGAACCGACTCGCCCGCCTGGGCAGCGACCGGTTCCCGCTTTTGCGCTGGTTCAACTCGTGGGCCGATGCCAACACGGTGTGGGAGGCCATGACCACGGGCGAGCCGTACCCGGTCGTCATGGCCATGAACTCCTCCGGTGACTTCATGTGCCAGGGCAACACCACGTACAACTGGGAGGCGCTTCGCAAGCTCGACTTCACGTTCGAGGCGAACCTCTGGCAGCCTCCTTCGGCTGGCATGGCCGACATCTTGGTGCCCGCCCAGCACTGGCTCGAGATCCCCGGTTGCCCGCGTGCGTCGCAGGGGTCGCACGGCGCGATGGGGGCCAACGTCAACTGCATCGAGCCCATAGGGGAGAGCATCTTCGATCCGATGATACTCGTGAACTTCCACAAATACGCCGGCATTCCGTATTGGCCGCAAGATCCCGCGCGCCCCTATCCGAGCGAGCAGGATCTGCTCGACGACGGCGTGAAGTATTTCCGCGACTCGTGGGACGAATACGTCGAGGAGTTCCAGGAGAAGGGATGGTGGGACGTCAAGGTGGTGGAGCCCGAGCTGTGGGGGACGTACCGTCGCTACGAGACGGGTGCTTTGAGGTCGCGCAACGCCGGAGGCATCCTGGGAACGAAGGGAGATTTCAAGCCGGGGTTCTACACGCCCACCAAGAAGGTGGAGATCTGGTCGACGCTTATGGAGTCGTATCACCCGGGAGAGGGATGGGAGCTTCCAAGCTACGACGAGCCGCCTCATTCGCCCGTGAGCGATCCGGAGATGTTCGAAGAGTACCCCCTCATCATAACGACGGGTCGTCGCATCCCCGTCTACTTCCACTCGGAGCATCGGCAGCTGCCCTGGTGCCGAGAGCTGTGGCCGGTGCCGCGTGTCGAGATACATCCGAAGACGGCGGCCGAGTACGGCATCGAGCAAGGGGACTGGGTGTGGATAGAGACGCCCTGGGGCAAGGTTCGTCAGGTGGCCGATCTCTACATGGGCATCGACCCCGGCGTGATCAACTGCGAGCACCAGTGGTGGTTCCCGGAGCTTTCGCAGGCGAGCAAGGGGCACGAACTGTGCGCAGTCAACCATTTGGTGGACAGGAACGCGCAATGCCCGCATTGCGGTTGCGGAAACGTCCGGGCCTACCTGGGCAAGATATACAAGGCAACGCCCGAGAACTCGCCGTTTGGAAACCCGGTGCCCTGCGGCAACGACGGCACCGAGATCATTACCTCGCCGAGCGATCCTCGCCTGAGGGAATGGGCTGCCGCCATCAACAACATTTCGCAAGATCCCGATAAGTGGGAGGAGTACGCAGGATGACGCAATACGCGATAGTCACCGACCTGAACAAGTGCGTCGGGTGCCTTGCTTGCTCGGTGAGCTGCAAGGCGGTGAACGATGTGCCCATCGGGTCGTTCTGGAACAAAGTGCTGCGAGTGGGGCCCAACCCCTCGTTCGAAGGGGCTGATTTCCCCGATGTCGATCTGTACTTTTTAACCGTGCAGTGCCAGCACTGCGCCCAGCCCGAGTGCGTGGCCGTGTGCCCCACGGGCGCCTCGCACAAGCTTGAGGACGGCACGGTGCAGATAGACAAGTCCAAGTGCATAGGCTGCCAGTTCTGCGCCATGGCCTGCCCCTACGGGGTGAGGTACTTGAACGAGGAGGAGCGCGTGGTGGAGAAGTGCACCATGTGCGAGCAGAAGATCGCCCAGGGCGAGCTGCCGCAGTGCGTGAGCCAGTGCGGCGGGCGTGCGCGGTTCTTCGGGGATTTGGATGAGGGGATCGATTCTTTCGCAGCCCCTGATATGACGAAAGGCAATGCGGATCGCTCCTATGATGCTTTGCAGGCGGCGCGCGTGACGCTGAGGGAGAGCATAGACGGAGGCTTTTCGCGCGATTACGCTGATTCCGATGTATACCGCCTGCCCGACGTGGGCAACAAGCCGTCGTTCGCGTACATCCTGCGCGACATGAAGTGGCAGGGAGGGGAGTAGGTTATGGAACTGCAATGGCCTTTGATCCTGTTCACCACGCTGGTTGCGTGGTCGGCGGGGCTGTTCGGGACGCAGGCGCTCTTGGCGGC
>NZ_CBDTNW010000043.1:0-33380 GCF_965361815.1 Rubneribacter sp. | reverse complement strand
CCGGAGTGCCACAGGGCGCGTTTTGTGACCAACCTGCGGGGGCGGCCGGCCCATGTCGGCGGTGACTTAACGACGGAAGAGGCCCTTCTGCTGGAAATCGACGGGGCAAAAGAAAGGAGGCCGAAGCACAAACGATGCTTCGACCTCCTGTTTTTCCGTGGTGGAGCTTATGAGAAAAACGGCGAACTCCACAAGCACCGCCAACCGCGCAGCTATCCAGCTTGATACTTGCATAGTTAGAGTATCGAAAAACTGGTTTGTTGTCGTTGGCACGTGCCAAAAATAGCAATTTCCGGTGTTTGCAAAACACCAGATGGGCGGCTTGCTGTAAGCCCGTCTAACGCCAGAAAGCGGGGCACCCCTTGTCAGGGTGCCCCGCTTGAACACTAATAAGAAAGCTTCTGGCCGGGGTAGATCGTATAAGGTGCCCCAATGCCGTTCTTGCTTGCGATGGTGTGCCAGTCGATACCGAGCGAAGCGCCAATCTCGCTGAGCGTGTCTCCGCTCTTGACGGTGTAGACGCGCGCAGCGCCAACGCCCGCCCTCTGGTTGACGATTGCCTGAACCTCGCTGAAGCGGTCGCCCAGAACGTCGCTGCGCGTCGGCACAACGCCGAACATTCCGCGTTCCACATCATCTGCGAGCTGAGAAGCGGAAGCGCCGTCAATGTAGTTGATGAGGTCTTGCACCTCTTGGTAACGGTCGCCGAGCTTTTCGCGGCGCTCATCGTCAACGCCATACTCGCCGCGCATGACCGCTGCTGCAAGGTCAAGCGTCGTGCCCTCCGGCGAAGGCTCGGCGACCTCTGCGGGCGGAACGTCGGGCGCTGCCGCGCCGGACGGGTTGGCAAACTTGCCCCACGCTTCGCGCGTCATATAGGCGATATCGAGATCAAGCGGCGCGTTGAAGCCATTGAGACGGCCATTCGACGTGTACTGGTGGATTGCGCAGCTACCCCAAGCGCCGAAGCCGCCATCGGGAAGCCACGGCGAAGACTGGTAGCCGGTGCGGTTGTTGTTAGCGTACTGCGCAACCCAGAGCGCGTGATTCGGCGCGATCTTCGACCAATCCTCTTCGGTGCAAACGCTACGGCTCATATAGACGATGCAGCGAACGCCGGTCTGATCGTAGACGTAATCGAGGAACTGCTTTGCCTTGTCGGTGCCGATGCGCCCGTACATCTCGTAATCGAGAACGGGAATGCCGTTGCCGAAGTAGTTACGGCAGCTTGCGACGAAGTGCTTAGCCTGAGCGATGGGGTCTTCTCCGTTCATGAAGTGATAGAAGCCCCAGAGCTTGCCGAGTTTGATAGCCTGCTGAATCCACGGGTCGCAGGTGTTGTGAACGATGGTGGTTCCCTCTGTCGCCTTGCAGATAACAAAATCGCAAGGCACCTGCGCGAGGTCAAGCCCGCGCTGGTAGTTAGAAATATCAATGCCGTTGAGTGCCATAGAAGCCCCCTCTGATGCAGTAGAAGTAATGAAAATCGACCTGCTCTAGCTCTTCGAGCGTGAAGGCGCGCGCTGAGTTCCCAGCGCTCGCCGGGTCGCGTATCCAGTAGCCGTCATCGTCTGCGCGCCAGATAAGCACGACGTGCCCGCCGTAGTCCCTATCGCCGAGCGTTCCGCTCATGCCAGCGAAGGCAAGCCACCCATCGGACACGTTTTGAAGGACGGGTGCGAGATCGTAAGAAATCGGCGTGCTCTCGATGCCGTATTCCGGGTAATGCTCGGCAATCCACGCGCAGAACTTGCCGGGGTCGTTAACGCCATCGGTAAGGCACGTGTCACCCACGAACGATGCGAGCGTGAGCGGCGTAATGTCCTGAAGCGTCATGTATTTGACAGCCATAGCCGCGCATGTAAGGCCGCAGCCGTGGTCGCCGATGGTTCCGCCCGCATAGGGTATGTAGTCCCATTGCGGGTCAGTCTGAAGCCATAGCGGCATGCTGTTACCCTCTGCAATCGGCCTATCGACCACGATTGCAAGGCGGTCTTCCTCAGCCGCCGCGTAGCCCTCTTCGCGCGCTTCAGCGAGCGCGCCCGCGTCGCTCTCGATATGGCCGACGATGAGCCAGCCGCAGAAGAGCATTGACGCGAGCGCGCCGGAAAGCACGAGGGCGACAGCCTTTAGCCTACTCATCGCGCTTCGGCTCGGTGTAGGTGAGCGCTTGCGCGGAATCGCCAACGCCCGCCGTGGTCGGGTCGGTCACGATGCCAAGAATCGCGAGCACGGCGAAAAGCGCGTTGATGATCGCGGCCAACTGCTCGTTCAGAACGCCGAAATCCCACTGGTAGCCGAACGGCGCGGCGACCACCTGCGCGAGCAGCAGGACGGCGGGAATGAGAGTCAGCCAGAACGTCTTGTTCTTGATACGTGCGGTGAAGTTAATCATTTCAGTTCTCCTTTTCATAGATGAGGTCTACGCGGTCGTAGATGTGATCGACCTTGTTTGCCATGTCGTGCGAGTGCTCGCGCGATTCCCTGATTTCGTCGTGCAGCGCCGCCGTGGAAGCCCTGAGAGATTCCATAGCGGCTTGCAGCCCTTCCGAAATGTTGTTGCTACGCTCCATCTGCGCAGCGATGCGGCCTTCCATTTCCGAGCGCTCGCGGTCGCGCTGTGCGCGCTCGTTGAGTTCGTCGCGCTTGCGCTCTTCGCGCTTCAGCTCTAGTTCTGCCTGCCGCGCCGCGTTTCGCTCTTCAAGCTCTGCCTTGCGCTCGTTGTTGCGCTGGTACTCGTTAAGCAGCTGCTTTGCGAGTATTCCGAAACCGATAGCAACGAGGAACGCGAAGAACCATTCGGCACCGAAGGCCGCTGCATGGTCTAAAACGCTCTCCGCCACGTCAGCCCTCCGTCACCTCTCGCCAGACGGTTTCTGTGCCGACAGCCCCCGGCTCCCAGACGTTGTTTGCAACGAGGGATTCCCAGACCTTGCCGTTGTGCTTGACGCGGGCACCGAGCGGGTAGGGATTCGTAGAATCAGGCTGCACCCATTCGGGCACTTCCTCTGTCGGCGTGTCGGGCGTGCCAGCTTCAAGCACCTTCGCCCAAAGGCTCGGCGCTGCCGTTGGTGACCAATCAGGCTGCGAAGTGTGCGCCTGAAGGCACGTGTAAAGCACGCCCTCGAAGCTCACGCGCTCGCCCTCGGAGTAGGCGTGGCCGTCGCCGTCCCACGCCGCGAAAAGCGCGGGGAACTTCGCCGCCACATCGCTAGAGAGCGACGGCGCTTGGCCGTCGAAAATGGCGATGATCGCGCGAAGCTTGCCCTCTTCCTCTTCGGTGAATGCCATGTGTTCCCCTTTCTCTCGCAACAAAAAAGCCCCCGCTAATGCGAGGGCTTCGATACCTTGCTATGTCGGCTTCCTCAGCCGAAAAGCTCCCTGTATAGCGCGTCCATGCGCTTTACCGTCTCGTGCGCGCTAAGGCGCTTCATGCTGCCGCGCCACGACTGGTAGGATTGGTTGACCTGCTCGACGGTCATAATCCCCTTGGCGACAAGCGCGGCTTGCTTCTTCAGCTTGCGCCGCTGCCGCGTCACGGAGGAACGGCACGGGCGAACGACAACCTTTCCGCCCTCGCCATATGAAAACCTCTTCTTCAGGAACACGAAGCCGCGCGTCAGCTTCACAACGCGCGTCTTCTTGCGGTTGATGATGATTCCCAGATCGTCGCAGAGCGCTTCGATGCGCGAAAGAGCGTCCCAAAGCGTCTGCTTGTCAAGGGCGATGCAATAGCTATCGTCCATGTATCGCCCGCTCGCCAAGATGCCCGGAAGGGACAGCATCAGATGGTCAACGGGCGACGGCAGGGCGACGGCTAGAATCTGGTTCGGCTCGCTGCCAAGACCCAAGCCGCGCGCGCCGTGAGCGTCTATCTGGTCGCTCATGACGCGCTTAACGCGCTCATCGTCAATGGCTCGGTCGATAAGGCACTTGCATGCGTCGTGGTCGATGTTTGCGAAGTAGTCCGCGAAATCGACCTGCAAGATGTAGCCTTCCGCTCCATGCTTTCGGTGGTGCTCGACAAGCTGGCGCTTCATGCGTCGAATCGCGTAGTCGGTGCCGCGCCCCTTGACGTTCGCTGTGCATCCCTCGGTGAGGGTAGGCCAGATCGCGGGCGCAAGCGCGTGACGGCTCAACGATTTCTGTATAACGCGCTCTGAGAAGTGGACAGAGCAGATGTGACGAAGCTTGCCGCGCTCGAACAAGTCAAACTCAATGAAGCCGCGCCGGAAGTCAGCGCCCGTGAGAAGGTCGCGCCGTGCTCTCATGATGTTTGGAACGACGCGCGCCATGTAGCGCTGAACGCTCGATTTCCAACGCACGCCAGCGGCAGCGCCGTTGGCGGCATCGTATAGGTTATCGAGATCGGCGACAGCTTCCAGCGTGCAACACTCGATGCGCCTAGCCCGGTTCTCAGCGCGCTTGGCATCGCGCCTTGCGCGCCGCGCAGCCCTGCGCTCTTCAGAGTTCATGAGGGCACCCCGCGCGGCTCGCAATCGGCATCCAGCAGCCGCTTGACGGTTGACCATGAAACGCGGTCGAACGCCGAGAACCGCGCCATGCAGGCAGCGAACGGCAACCGTCGCGGGGTGCATATTTACGGGCTTGCGCCCGATGGTCGCCCCTTCCTTCCTCAAATGCACGGCGCGCGGCGCTTCCGGCCGCACGGTCTGGCAATGCTTGGGAATCACGGCAGCGGGCGCACCCAGTCGTTCGTCGGCGCATTGTTGTTGGCATTGCCGTTGCTGTTGACATTGCACGCGCTAGACGAAGACCCGCCCATGACCGACCGCAGCCACCAATTGACGCGATGATTTCCAAGGGACAACGCGCGAACATTCTACCCCTTTCCAATGAGCTTCACGCCCGCGCGAGCGCCCTTTATGAGCTTTATATCGTTCTCGATGCTCTCTGAGATCTCTTCGAACTTAGCCACCTTGACGGGTAGCTTCATCGCAAGAAGGCATTGCAGGTCTTGGTAAAGCTGGTTTAGGTCTGCCAAGGCAAGCGTCATGTAATGCTTGCGTTCCTCGACGTTCCGCTGTGTGTTCGGGTAGAAGGCATCAGCCTTCACAAGGTTGAACACCACGCTTCGCGCCGTCTCCGCCATGGGGACGGCGAAGATGAAGCGATAGGATTTGGGCACCGCGCCCGAAGTGACAAGGCGCGTCACCTCGTTTCGAATCGAAACCGCAGTGTTGAAATACTCGAACGTGCTTAGGTTGCGGTTCCGCACATATACGCCGCTCAATTTGCAACATCCCCCCCCTCCGTGATTTTTGAAAATTGCTTCGCCCGCGCTTCGCGCGGGGAAGCAAAGGCGCATGCGCAAGGCATGCGCCAGACCAGTACCTAGTACGGCTGATTTTATCAGCCTAGGAGGAAGCACGGCAGGGGGCGCATCCAGTCGTGCGTCGGGGCAAGGTAGTAGGCAGAGCCGTTGCTGTAGACATAGCACGCGTGGGACGAAGACCCGCCCACGACGGAGCGCAGCCACCAAGCGACGCGACCGCCCGCGATGCGGCTTGCGGTGTCAGTGAAGATGGGGAACTGACTATCGAAGCCTACAGAGTAGCCCTTGCTTCCCCAGACCGGGCACCCGTAAACCTCCATCTCTGAGGGCGACCAAATCTTGCCCAAGTCTGCCCAGCTCCAACCGCTCGCTTCTGTGAGATTTCCCGAAGACGAATAGCGCTCTTCGAGAAGCACACGCTGCGCCATGATCGCGTTCTGAAGCGCGGTCGGCAGCGCTGGCAGGAAGTCGTTGATTTCCCAGTCGTGCAGCTTCGAAACCAAGTAAGGGTGCTTTTCCTCGGCGGTACCGTTGTTGTCGTTCGTATCTCGCCACTGAAGATAGCTGGTGTTTGATGCCTTGTCTCCGGTGACGCTCACGGGCGCGAGCGGCACCATGACGATATGGTGCCCCTTCGCTGTGTCGCCGCACTGGTAATAGTGGTCGATAGCGCCGATGCGGTAGCGCACCGTCTGCGACGGCACGTTAGCGCCCGCCGTGATGGGAACGTCGATGTAATCGCCGATTCGAAGACCGGCGAAGTTGGCGCTTCGAGCGCGGTTCCGAAGCCATGTGTAAACGTCGGTGCTCCCGATCTCGCTTGCGAAGACCGAAGCGAGCGAGCGACCGCCGTATGCGTTGATGATGTGCTGCCGGTCGTATTCCTCTGCGGTGGTGACGGCGTTTGCCGAGTTTCGCGCCGAAGTGTCCTTCAGGTTGTATGCCGTTCCGTTGATCGAGAACTTGGAAAGGTCAGCCATGGTACCCCCTTAGTTGAGCGTGGCCGTCTCGCCGCTCATGCTCGCCTGCGCGACCGTGAGCGTTTCGCCCGACAGCGCGCTTCGGCGGCTCGCGGGCATGTAGGCCGTTTCCTTGATAACCACGTAATCGTCTTGCAGCTCGGCGACGGCGGTAGCGAGCACCGCGTTAGCGTCGCGTAGCTCTTCAACCTCATCGTCAGAAGGCGGCTCGATAGCCGCGATGCTGTTTGCGATGTTGAGCGCGTTCTGAGCCGCAGCCGTCGCATCGTCCGCAGCTCCGTTCGCCGCAGCGGCGGCGGAGTTCGCGTTAGAAGCAGCCGTGTTCGCCGCGCTCGCAGCCGCGTTGGCCTTGGATGTGGCCGCGTCGGCGTTGGTCTTCGCCGTGTTCGCAGCCGATGCCGCGTTGTTCGCCGCCGTTGTTGCCTTGTCGGCGTTTGCCTTCGCCGTGTTCGCCGCCGAAGCTGCGCTTGTCGCCGACGCTGCGGCATCGTTTGCAGCCTTCGCGGCGTTGGTCGCGCTCGTAGCAGCCGAGTTCGCCTTGCTCGCGGCGCTGTTCGCCGCGCTGGCCGCGCTGTTGGCTGAGCTTACGGCCTGATTGCCACGGTCGATGAGGTCTTGAACGGCATCGTCCCAGTTCTGCGCGGGCTGCTGACCGTCAAGCGCGCTGCGCAGGATATCGAGTGCGAACCGCTCCGTTGAGTAGGTGTTTCCGTCCTTCGTTATCGTGAAGTAGGCTTCATCAGTGTAACCGGGCACACTGCAAAGCTTGGATTCGTCAACCGTGATCGTGGCGGCGTTACCGCTCACCGAGCACTGGCCGCGATAGTAGTTGCGCTTGTTCGGCAGAAGCACCACGAGCCATGCCGTAGCGCCGGAAAGCGCGAACTCAGCGCCGTTGTCGTAGATAAGCGCCTTGATTGTGGTTCCGCCATCGTCGCCCTGACCCACCTTGACGCAGGCTCCCGTTCCCTCCTTCGAGATATCGAGTTCCAACGTCCGCGTGTTGCTCATTGCGCGCCTCCTTTCAGCTTGTCCTCTATTGCTGAAATACGTTCATCAAGTTCTTGAATTGCTTTTGTGATGTACGGAATCAGTCTTTGTTCGCTGATTTGCTTTCGCTCTCCTTCTGTGCCCTCTCCGACGGTAAAAGCAAAGCCCTTGTTGATTTCTTCCAGTTCCTGCGCGATGTATCCGCAGTCAACACAGCAGCCTTCATGGGTTTCACCGAACCCGTCTACAACGTCCTTCCATCTGAACGTTCTATGCTTAATTGATCTGATAACACTGAGAGCATCTACCGGAGAATCTGTTATTGATTCCTTCATGCGAGCGTCTGAATGCCATGCAGACAGACCATAAGCACCGAAGATGGTCTGAATCTCAAGGTAAGAACCGCTTGTCGCGTTGAAAACAAAACGAAAGTTGTTAGCGTTTTCCGAAACGACAGCGAAGCCGCTCTTTCCGGTCTCATAGTCGTTGAAGAAAATAGGTGAGCAGCAATCTAGCAGCCCCCCTACGCTTGTAATCGCGACGTCAACATAACCGTCATGGGTATAGCCCTCTAAATACGGGTTGTCGCTATGGGATGCAATGTGCATCCCGCCTTCTCCAAGCCAGCTAACCTTGTTTAGACCTGCTTCTGAGTTGACGTTATCTCCTTCGCCCTTTTCTCCGATGCATATTTCTCCGCCGGATATCTTTATTGCGTCTACCCCGTTTGTCGTGAAAAAGTAACCTTGACTTGCTTTTGTGTATGATGTTTCGCTTCCATATCGATAGATCGCACCTTCGATTGTTCCGCCCTTGATGTAGTCGCCGTTGATGGTTCCAGCCTTGATGTAATCGCCGTTGATATAGAGCTTCCCGTTGCTGAGGTAAACGCCCTGCGTCTGCCCGTTATTCGTCAGTCGATTGAACACATCGAGCTGCGTGAGCGAGTTGTCTAGGTCGTTCGTGCTCTGGTTGCCGCTCGTGAGCGCCCGCGCGAGAACGGGGTCGGTGTAGGTAACCGTCCCGTCAGACCACGTGGTGCGGCTGCGCGTCCAGTAGTAGCGACCGGCCACCCACGTCTGCTGCGTGGTTGACCAAGAGCCGCCCGCTTGCGTGGTGCTGCTGGTGCTCAGGTAGTATTGCTCCACTACCTCTGAAACGCCGATGCCGCTTGCGCTGGCGATCAACTGAGCTTCGGTGTACTCCGTTGAGCCGTCGGCGAGCGTCATCTTGGTTCTCTGCCAGAGGTACTTTCCCCTCTGCCAAGTCGCGCTCGTTGACCAAGACACCGCTGCGTTGTATCGCTTCCTCTTGGCTCGATGCAAGGCCGGTCAGTGCGCCAGCAGCACCGATGATGCCGCCAGACAAAGCGGTTCCTGCGCTCGAAACCTTAGACCCGGCGTTTGAAATAGCGTCGGCGTTGTCCTCGATGGTCTGGCCGAGCTTGCCAAGCGCGGTCTTAGACCCTTCGGCCTGTCGCGCCGTGTCCGCAAGCTCGCTGCCGTAGCTGTCAAGCTGGCGCTCGCACCTCACTATCGCGAGCTTAAGGCTGTCGTACTGCGCTTCTTCCTGAGCCGTGAGCTTAGCGCCGCTCTGCTTCTTGCTTTCAAGTTGCTGAAGAGCCTGCTTATACATGTCAAGCTGCTTCTTTGTTTCCTCAACAGACTTGTTGAGGGCATTCATCTTAAGCTCAAGAAGATCGGCGTTGCTTGGGTCGAATTTCAGCTCTCTGTTCACGTCCCGAAGGTTGCTTTGGGCGTTGCGCGCTTGCTTCTGAACGGATTTCAGCGCATCTTGAAGACCCGTCGTGTCGCCGCCGAACTTGATAACAAGACCCTTGTAGGAAACAGCCACGTAATCACCCCTCTTCGGTTGTCAAAGTCCCATGAGTGCTTGAAGCAACGCGCCCTCGCGGGTGCGCTGCCGTCAAGAACTCACTTCACGTCATGACCAGAACGCGGCTTCTGCCTTGCGCGCCTTCTCGTCCTCGTCGTAGTGCTCCGCAGCGTCGGCGTAGAACGCGTTGAGTTCCAGAAGGTCTTGAACCTGCCGGTAGCTCATCATCTGAAGGTCTGATAGCGTCAGGCCGCATTGCTGGCAGTTGTAGATGTATCGCGCGTCGCACGCGTCGCTAAGCTCGCTTGTCAGCGGCGGCGCTTTCCTCTTCGGCGGGCGCGGCTTCCACGTCCTCTTTCGCCGAAGGAAAAAAGTTGTCCTCGACAATTCGCATCACGTCGGAAGCCCAACCGTCCTTGCGCTCCAAGTTGTACGCGTCCGATGGGAAAGAAGAAACCCACTCATCGAATCCGGTATCGAACTTCGGCGTTGCGGTCTTGATGCACGCGTAGAAGATTTCGAGCAGCGGGACGATAGCGGGCACGTCGCTAGTCATGAGAGAACCGGCGATCTTAGAAACCGCATCCGCAATGTCCTTCGGGCGCTTCCTTCCGCCCTCGACAACCTCATTGAAGCATCGAGAATAGGCGATCGGCGTGAACGCGTTGAAGGTCGCTTCGTAGCTCTTTTCGCCAACCTTGATAAGCATTCGCCACCTCCTAGGCCGTCGGCTCAGTCTTGTGCGCAAGCTCGATGTTCACCGCATCGAAGAACGTTGCATAGTCGGCAAGCCCGGTAAAGCTGTCGTAACCGCTCGTGCGAATGTCGGTTGCGGGAATGGTGACGGGTCGCCATGTGAACGGATAGTCAAGCTGCGTGATCTCTGGCGTGTCCTGAACGGTGTTAAGCTCCTGCGTCGGCTTCGAGAGCTGGCACATGAGAAGGCATCGGCGGCGACCGAGCACGTGCCCCGGCTGCTCGCACATGAACGCGAACTTCTTAGGCGTGCGGTCGGCGCTAAGGATGGTTCGCCCGTCCTGCGCGATTTCGTAGCCCACGAGGTCTGCGATGAGCTGCCGCAGCTCGGCGGTGCTCTCGGTGTCGTAGAAGCTCATGGTTCCAGAGCCGCCGTTGTCCTGCTGCTTGTCAAGCCACGGTTCGTTGTCGGCGTAGCTCGTTGCCGTCTCAACTGTAGGCTCCATGCTGATAGCGACGGTGCCCGCGACGTGCACGGGGTCTTCGTAGGTAAGCGCGTCTTCGTCGGTGCAGATCGCGAAATGCGAGTTCTTCACGCCGAAGAATCCGTTTCGTGCCATTTGTTTTCTCCTAACTCTCGGCGACGTTCACAGTGAACGCCGCTTCGGTAAGCTCTTCTGAATCAATGTTCGTGATGCTCAGCGTGAACGAGCACTCTGCGGCTTCGAGCGCATCGCGTATGCGTTTCTCGGTCGCGTAGTCGCGGTGCCGCGTGTAGAGCGCGATATCGTAGGGCATCCACGAAAGGTAGGTGCCGTTGTCCGCGTAGGCCGCTTCGTTGTAGCCCGCGACAAGGCAGATGAAGGGCGGTGCCGGTTCCTCACCGTCAGCGAAGCGCTGGTTAGCCCACGGGATGCCGAGCGAATCGAGAACGCCGCAGAGCGCCTTTAGCTCAATCATCGTCCGTCGCCCCCCATCTCCGCGAACTCTCGCGCCACTTGGTCTGCAACCTTCCTGATAACGCCGTCGCCGGGAACGGTGCCGTAATCCTCGCCAGTCTGGTTCGTGATCTGGTGGCCGTTCTCCAACAGGTGCGTTAGCTGGTATCGCCGGTTGTGCACGGTGCATTCGGTGCCCGTCTCATCGGTCTTAACATCGGCCTTCCAGCCCTTCTTGTAAGCACCGGTGCGCACCTTGCTTTCTTGCTTCAACAGCTTTACGGCGCGCCTTCCGGCTTCGCCCGCGTTCTCAGCGAGCGCGGAAACGTTGTCTTCCACGCACTCTTTCATGCAGCTGCTTATGAACCGCTCGATGCTCTGCTCAGCCACGGTCGCCCACCACCTCAGCGAGCGTCAGGCGCACGAAGTCGGGGCTTGACCTGTCAACGCGCGCGACCGTGAGCCGCGCGCCGTCGAACTCGACTAGCCGCTCACCTTCGTATGCGCTCTTGCGAATCTGCAATACGGCTTCGGGGTGTACGCCAGCGGCAGCGGCGGCGTAGTAGGCGGCATCGCCCATAGAGAAGACGTTGCAGAACACCTTGCGCTTTGTTTCCTCCGTCTGCTGCACGCCGTATTCGTCCTTCTGGACGGTCTTAGCGATGAGCTGGCACGTGCCAGCCCACATGCTCATTTCACGCCCCCGAACTCCGAGCTGCCGCGCATCATGGTTAGCAGATCGTCGAAGCTCTGAGTAAGGCGGTCGGCATCGGGGTTGTCCATGCCGAAGTTCGCCTTGCAGTAGACCTTCACCGCGAGCCGAACCGTGCTGTTCGAATCGTCGGCGGCTACGGCATCGGCAACGCCGCCCGCGCGCATCGCGGCGCGGGCGGCTTCGATGAGGTCTTCGATCTCAGCGTCAAAGTCGGTGCAGTCGGCGGGAATCCTCAGCGCTTCGCGGCACGCGTCAAGCAGCTTCGGCTTCTCTGCCATGCGGCACCTCCTAAGCCTTAACGGCGGTGCCGATGGTGAGCTGGCCAAAAGACTTAGGCACGACAAGCCCGCCGTCGAAGAGCAGGTATCCGTCAAAGCAGCGCTTCTGAGTACCCGGCTCGACGTAGGGCGTAACGTCCACGCCGTCGAAGATGTTTCCACGGAACAGGTCGGGATAGCCCGCCTTGATGATGCCATCGGCCATAGAATCGTCGCGCTTAACGAGCTTGCCGAAGATATGACCCTCAACGGCGGGGTCTTCGGTCTTCTCGTCCACGAAGTAAGAGCGCCCGTTGGCATCCTCGACCATAGCAATGTGGTTCCAAATGGTGTTGCCGTTGGCGTAGATAATGCAGCCCTTCGGCGCGGGGTTGCCGTAGGTGTAGAGCATGCCCAGAAGCTTGGTGATATCAGCCTTCTTCAGGGTGCCAGCGGTGGCGCAGTTAATCTTGTTGCCGGAATCCATGCCGAGCGTGCCGTCAACAGTCTTGGCGTGGACACGCGCGTTGGCGGCGACGGCAAGGCGCGCGCCGGTCTCGTTGACGATGTACTGCTCAAAGCCGCTGATAGACTGAACCGCCATCTTGCGGCTCATCTTGACGGTCTTCTTGATCTCCTCGCCCGTAAGGGTGATGGTGTCGAACTCGTTCTTCTCCTCATCGGCGGGCGCTGCCCCCTCATCGGTCTTCGCAGCGTCACCAGCCTTGATGCTCTTATGACGGATAAGCTCGAACTGGTGCGGGAAGTTGTCCTTGTGGATATCGCCGTAGAGAACAGCCGTGTTGTCAATCAGCGTGAAAATCTGCGTCTGAAGCTCGACGGGGATAACCGCATCGGTGTTGCTGGTCAGATGCGTGAACGCGGTGCGGCGCTCGACAAGCGCGTTGTAAGCGTCGCGCTCAACCTGCGTGAAATCGGTGCCCTCGATGAGCTGCACGCCGCTCCGGCGGGCAATGTCCTTCACCCAAGCGCGGCGGGCGGCGGCGTTGTAGTCGGTCGTGTCGCGCACCTGCGGCAGAGCGCCGCGAGCGCTCGCGGAAGTGCCCAGCGGCACGGAATCGACGCGGCGGGCGCTGCCGTTCTCGATAGCGGCGCGCGCAGCGGCGACGGTCGCGGCGTGGCTGTCGCGGCGCTGCGCTGCGGATGCGTTTCGCTTCTCGATCTCGGCGGTAAGCGCGCTCATGCGCTCAGCGTCCTGCTCGGTCGGCTCAGTCTCGGTTCCGTCATCGGCGGGCTTGTACTTGTCGATAAGCCCCTGAAGCTCGTTAAGCAGGTCATCCATAGTCATTTCGTCCATTGTCCTAAACCTTTCTGCTCTTGGCGATTGCCAGCGTCGCCCTCGCGATTGCAAGGGCACTCTTACGGCGCGCAAGCTCCTTGCGCGACTGCTCAATCACTCCGTTGAGCAGGTTTCTTGCTGAAATCTCCGTATTGGGGTCAGCCGGAAGGCTCACCGCCGACACGTCGAAAACCTTTTTGACGCGCGTAATGGTCGTGGTGTGCGTGTCCCGGTCGTATTCGTCCGCGCCCACGCTGAAAGCCCACGACATGCGCGTAATAAGGCCGTTAGTAATCTCTTCGTAAAGGTCGCGCGCGGCCTGAGATCCGCTAAGGTCTGCCGCGATGAAAAGCCCGTGCTTGTCAGGCTCGACAATGAGCGTGTTGTTGCTCATGCGCGCAAGCACCTTGCCCGTATGGTCGTACTGCATGATAACGTCGCTCATGTCCGCGCCGTCGAAAGCGCCGGGGTCGATGATCTCGCGATACTCGTTGCCGTCCCAGTCGGTGAAAAGCACGTATGGGTCGTTGAATGTCGATGCGTAGCCCTCGACGTAGTAATCGGTGTCAAAGCGCTTGTTCGCGCTTCCGTCAGCCGTCCGCACGTTGAGCGGCACGGCAAGGGAACGGTATTGCCGCTCACTCGGTTTCGCTGGCATCGTCTACCTCCTTGCTGGTTCCAACGCCGCTGCTCGCGTCGATAGCGGCTATGTTTGCGTTCGTCTCTGCGGCCTGCGCCGCCTGTTCCGCCGTGTGCTCGCTGATGAGCGCAAGGTCGATGTACTCGCCGCGTATGACGTGCCGCTCTCCGCCGTCGTAGTGCGCCGATTGGAAAACATCGGCAACCTGATTGCCGCACCAGATTCCACGGTCGAACAGCGCGACCGAGACGTTAAGCTTCGTCGTGTTGCTGGCGAACTCTAGTCGGTTCGCGCTGAACATGATTGAGTTTCCGTGCGCTATCTCGTTCGACGTGTACGTCATGGAGGTGATAACGAACCCGAGCTGAACAGCGAACGGCTCGATGCGTCCTTCGTAGTAGCTGTTGAAGGTGTCTTCGTCCGCGCAGTTCGTGACGATATCCTCATTGGAGCCGAAGAAGCGGTAAGCGCTCTTCTCTATTCGCTCCATCTGCGCCGCATCGACCGTGTAGCTTGTCGGCGTGATCTGCTCAACGTCCGAAAACAGCTTGTCGTATACCGCGATTCCTCCCGCGTTGTCGGCGGAAAGCTGAGCGTTGAACGCCTTGCGCGCCCGCTCTTGGTCGCCTTCGTTTCGGTTCTGGCTCAGCTTGCCGATAAAGCGAATTGCCGCGCCCTGATTGATAGCCGCTTGCTCTGCTTCGTTCTGAGCGTGCATAAGCTCCAACGTCGGCTGAAGAACGTTCGTGCCGTCGCCGAACAAATCGCTTTGGTACTGGTGGCGCGTCATCACGCCGACGCGCGACCACTCGACAAGCACGCTGTCGCCGGTCGGGAACGTGAGCATTAGCCAAAGCTCGCCGTCAACGTCGTATGCTTCGCACTGGCTCGGCAGCACGGGATAGTACCCGGTGATCGTAAGTCCGTCGCCAGCGTCGATGGGCACGATAAGCGCCGTGTCGTTGACCTGAAGAATCGTCCAAATGCGCTTTATGAACTGCGGCGTGGTCATCCACGGGTTAGGCTGCTGCCTGAGAGCGCGCGCGGCGACAGGCTGAGCAGAGCCGGAAACCTCCGGCTTCAGCTTGCTTGCGTGATCTGCGCCGCTCTCGATGATGCTACGCGTAAGCTCTGCTTCGTAAAGCCCGCCCTGCCATGTCGTGAACGACGGGGCATATGCCGTGAACGTGGAGAAATAGCCGTTTACCGCTTGCATCTGCGGACGGTGGAACACCGCATCGAAGAGCGAGCGCAAAAACGGTTGTGATCTGCTCAACTCTAACCTCCTATCATCGCGCGGTAATCGTCCGCAATGTTCTTCATCGCAATGAACGCGTCGCACTCAGCAGCCCACGCGTCTATGCGGTTGCGCGGGTCTTGGTTCTTCTTGTCCGGCTGAATGTTTCCGTTCACGTCGGTTCGAATGGCGACGTTCGAGCGGCACCATTCGGCAATCGGGTTGGCGTTGTCCACGATGCGCCCTTCCTTGTAGAGCGCCCGAAGCTCCTTCATCGGCATTGACAGCGTTTGCGCGCCCTGAATGACCTTTTGCAGGTTGTCAGCGCCGAAATAGTCTTCGTATGCTTCCACGGTCGGCACGTCGCGCATGTGCCACGGGTCGTAGCCGCAAGAGACGGCATAGATGCCGTACTTGTCCTGAACCTCGGCCACCCAATCCAGAACGTCGCGCTTGTCCATGATGGGCGTTTCGCACGTCCGCATAAGCCCGCGCGCAATCCACGCGTCGTAGGGCACGCCGTCGCGCCCCCCGCGCCGCCCCTCCTTCTCCGCTTGCTCCAACGCGCGAAGCGGAATCCACGCCATGTGCAGCGCGTAGAAGTTCGGATCGTTAGGCCGCTGCATGAGAAGGCAAGCGGCGGTAAGGTCGGTCGTGTCCGCCGCGTCAACGCCGAGCACGGCATACGTAAACGTTCCGTCGCCGGGGTCGAAAGTGGCTTCGTTGTGAATCTCAGACCACGTAAGCCAAGCCTGAGACTGGTTTTCAATGAGGTTGAAATCCTTAACAAGCAGCGTGGGAAGGTATGTCGCATCATCCTTAGCCTTGGAAACGTTCTGTCGAAGAGCCGAAAGCGATTTGATCGTGCCAAGGCCGGGGTTCGCCTTAATCCAAGCGCTTTCGTCTTCCCATTCCTCGCGCTCGTCAAGCTCGAAGATGAACGCGATGAAACGCTCTGCCTTCTCGCCGGTCGCCTTGCCGTCAAGCCATTTGGTCGCGTACTCGTATTGCGCATCGAAGATGCTGTTTCGCACGAAACCGTTAGTCGTGATCTCCAACACGAGCGGCTGGCGGCGCGCAGACGTTCCCTGCATCGTCAGGTCGTAAAGGTCGCGGTTCTTCATCGCGGCCAGCTCGTCCACGATTGCGCCGGAAATGTCCAAGCCGTCAAGATGGTTCGTGTTTGCGCTCAGAGCGCGAATGCTGCCCATGTTCAGATCGCAGTACAAGTCTGCAACCCTCTTGCGGATGTGCTTAGCGAGCGCAGGGCTGGTCTGCACCATGCGCCATGCGTTGTTGAAGCCTTTAGCCGCCTGATCGCGCGCGGTTGCTACGTTATAGACCTCCGGCGCGCCTTCATCGTCGTTAACGAGCAAGTCAAGCTCTATCGCAGACGCAAGCGCGGTCTTTCCGTTCTTGCGTCCCATAATCCAGAGCACTTCGCGGTACTGCCGCACGCCCTCAGCGTCAACGAATCCGAAAACGACGGACAGAATGGCGCGTTGGAAAAGCTCTAGCTTGAAATCGTGCCCCAAGCGCCCGGACGGTAGGCGGCAGAAGCTTTCGATGAAGCGAACATGCTTCTGCGCGTATTCCTCGCGGTAGTGGTACGGATAGAGCGGGTCGGTGTTGTCCATGCCCTGAAGCACGATAGCGGCAACCTGCTTCATCTTGCCGCATGCGGTTATATCGCCGCGCAGGATGCCGCCGAAGTAGTCACGTATGGCGCGCTCGCACGAACCATGCTTGCCGGTCGCTCTAACCGAACCGCGTTTCATTGATGAAGTCAATGAGCGCGTCGGCTGCGGCGGTTCCGTTCGGCATCATGTCGGTTAGCTGCTTAACGCCGCGTGAGAACGTGGTGAACAGCTTGTTGTATGCACTGAATCCGGGATGCTCTCGCAGCCCGGTTTGCCCGCCGCCGTTGTCGTACTCGGTGAAGATGTCTTCGTAGAGCAGATCGGCGCGGGCATCGTCAAGCTTGACTTTCAGAAACGCGAGGTTGGCCAAAAGCGGCATGACGGCTTTTCGCTTTTCGTCGGGGATAGCGCCCTTGGTGATCTCGCGCAGCTTCCGAAGCTCGCTCTCTACGCGCTTCTCCTTGGCAACTCGCCGCTTCGGCGGGCTATTCCCCGCGACTGCGGGCGAAACTTTCGAAGTATTGCCTACTTTTGCCGTCATCGCAAGACCACCCCCTTTCGAAAATCCGTCACGCGCAAGAAATTACCTCCCGGCGTTGGTGCCCTAGGCACCGTCTGCGTTTTTCAGACCGGGGGGATTGTCTCGCGGGTTTACCTGCGGTTTTGCGTCCGCTTTCTCGCGGTC
This sequence comes from Rubneribacter sp., assembly GCF_965361815.1. Classification (NCBI taxonomy): domain Bacteria; kingdom Bacillati; phylum Actinomycetota; class Coriobacteriia; order Eggerthellales; family Eggerthellaceae; genus Rubneribacter; species Rubneribacter sp. The sequence continues at coordinate 16,170 of NZ_CBDTNW010000043.1, read as the reverse complement.
GCCCTGTGTTGTGTCGCGTTTGTGTGTCACTCGCCAAGCGATATCAAATTGCCGTCGCTGTCGAAGGCCAGCCCTTGCCTTGTCGAACCTTGCCTTATCCAACCATGCACCTTCTTATGGCATCGGTCGCATAGGCTAACAAGGTTGCTTGGGTCGGTCGCAATGCTTGGGTCGCTGATGTTCGCTGGCGTAAGCTCGATAATGTGATGCACCATGACTGCGGGCGTGATCTCTCCCTGCTGCAAGCAGTGCTGACATAGGTGAGCGTCGCGCGTCAATGCCGCGTCTCTGGCGCGTTCCCAGTCGGCGGATGCGTAGAAGGCGCGCGAGAAGTCCTTAGCCATGCGCACCCCCTGAGATATGGCGGAGCGTGTAGGATTCGAACCTACGGGCGACAGTGCGCCACACGGTTAGCAACCGTGCGCAATAAGCCACTCTGCCAACGCTCCAAACAAAAAGGCCACGAGCGCAATTGCCCGTGGCCTTACTACCTAATCCACCGTACCGAACTTTAGCATAAGTAGGGAACTGAAGGGAACACCCAATTTTCAGGCGTTCTTGATGTGCGCCCAACCTACGCGGTCGATAAACTCAAACCCAACTTCGCAGAGCTTGCGGCACCACTTCTGCGAACACTGCATGATTTCCGCAATCTCGCCCCATGTCTCGGCTTGGCAGTAATACATGCAGATTGCGTCGGCGTAGTGCGCGCCCTTCATCCTAGCCAAGCCGCCGCGCCCGTCCGAGCCGTAGAGCACTTCGCACGCTTCGTCTAGCGTGCCCTCAGCATCGGCGATGCGCTGCCTAAGCTTGCCCTCGAAGTCGATGCGCTGCGATACGGATTCCATCGGGTCGCTAACGTCTCCGCCACTGCCGCCCGTCTGGTAGCTCTGAGCCTTCGCGCCCTCGCGCGCCTTCATGCGTTCGAGCATTTCCCGCGCCTTGTCGGTCTTCACCACCTCGGCGCGGATGCCCTCGAAATACTCCTTTGCTCTCACATGCCGTCACCGCCAGATCGTGCGCGCTTGCGCTCTTCGCGCCAAAGCTTGAAGGCTTCCCATAGCCCAAGCTTCGCAAGGTCTGTGCTCGGCGGCTGAGCCTTTACCAGCGCCACGCCGTCAATAGAAGCAGCCACAACCTCAGCGCCGATAATGTACTCAGCCACAAGCCCCAGTTCATCGACAAGCACGCGTTCGCAACGCATGAGCGAACCTTTTAGCGGCATCCCCGATAACGACAGGACGGGCGGAATCTGAACGTTCATCTTACGTGCCATAAGCTCGATGTTTTCGGCCATTCCGCGCGTTGCGGTCAGGATTGGATAGCCAGTCTCGTTTGACATTGCGATAAGGCACGTGGTCTTGCCCGTTTGCCTTCCGCCGATGATTGCCAGCATGCCAACCACCTACTCAACGCCCGTGCTGCCGAAGCCGCCTGCGCCGCGCTCGGTGTCGCTCAGCTCATCGACCGGCACAAGCTCACAAGGAACATAAGGCATCACGACAAGTTGGCATACGCGCGTGCCCGCTTCGAGCGTAACCGTCTCGTAGCTCTGGTTGATGAGAGCCGCGCAGACCTCGCCGCGATAGCCGCTGTCGATAACGCCAACACTGTTCGAAAGCGTGATGCCCTGCTTTGCGGCAAGGCCGCTGCGCGGGAACACAAGCCCCACGCATCCGCTCGGAATCTCGACGGCAAGCCCGCAGCCGACAACGCACTTCTGCATTGGTTCGAGCGTGACAGTCTCGGTGATTCGGAGGTCAAGCCCCGCGTCGCCCTCATGTGCATACGTCGGCATGTCGATACCCTCGGCGACCTTCTTTGCGCGCATCTTGCGACCGAGCATGTTAGTTCTCCTTCCGCGCGTGGCGCTTAACGAGCGTGCAGTTATGGGAAGCAACCCAGAAACCGCCCTTTTTCTTTCCAGGCGTGCGAAGTACGACCTTCTGCTTATGGCTCATCGCCACGACCTGAAGCAGCGTGCCGCGATAGGAAACGAGGTCATCGAGGGCGATAAGCGAACCTTCGGAATCGACGGGCTGAGTGTCGAACAGCTCAACCCAAAGCGGCTTGCTCTCATCGGTAGCCGTCGCGCTCGGTTTCGCCTTCCTCTTGAAGAAATCAAACATTAGTGAACCTCCTAAAACGGTATGTCATCGTCGTAAAGGTCGGTCGCTGACGGTTGAACTGGCGCAACGGGCGATGGGTCGCCGGTTGCCATCGCAAGACCGGGTGCGGCTGCGTTCGCTGGTGCTGGCGATTGAGCATCGCGCTTGTACTGCATCAGCTCCACGTCATCAACGCGCACTTCCCAGCGCTTGATGCTCTGGCCGTCCTTCTGGTAGCTTCGCGTGTGGATGCGCCCGATAAGCGAAATCTTGGTGCCCTTACGAAGCCACGGCGCGAGCGCTTCGGCGCGCTTACCGAACATGACGCAATCAGGCCAGTTCGTGTATTCGCCCCATGTGCCGTCGCCGTTCGGCGTTCGCTCGTTGACAGCCAGCGAGAACGAAACGACAGGGTTTCCGCTCTTCGTATAGCGCAGCTCGGCATCTGCGCCGAGATTGCCCGAAAGCGTGATCTTGTTTAGGCTCACTGCGCACCCCCGAACAGCTCGACAAGCGCCGCGCGCTGGTTCGCTCCAAGACCGCGAAGGCGGCGCGATTCGGAAATATGAAGCTTGCGCATGGTCTGCTGCGTGCGGGCGAATCCGTAGCCCGGTGCGGCCTTAATGAGCGTAAAGACCTTCATTCGCGCCACGGTATCATCGGCGCAAGCCATGTTGAGCACGTCGGGCACGCTGTAAGAGCCATCGGCAACGCCCTTCAAGATCGCGGCGCGGCGCTGGCGCGCAGCCTTTGCCTTTTCGAGGTTTTCGCGGCGCTGCTCAGTTGTCAGATTCGGAATCATCTTCGTAGCCTTCCTTCTCGTAGGTGATGTACTCGGTGCCGTGCGTCAGGGTGACGGGCGGCGTGTAGTCCTTCAGGGCATCGTCAACGCTCTGCGTCATGAGCTTGCGTTTGAGCCGTGCCCAGTCATCGTCGTTAAGCTCAATGGTTTTCATCGCACCTCATTTCTTCGTGACGCGGTAGGTGCCGGAAACCCTAATCGCCTTCAGTGACTTCAAGACGTGCTCCGCGTGCTCCTTGCCAACGATGGTCAGCGTTTGGGCGGGAATTCCTGCTTCTCGCGCTCCCACATCCGCTTCAGGGCGGCTTCGGTCTTAGCCAACGTCGCTTGCATTTCCTTGCTCAGCTTCGGCGCGTCAGGCTTGAAATCGAACGTTTGCGGCTCCACTGGCACCCTCCCTTCTCACGATTGCCTGATAATTACTTCTTATCAGGCGCGGGCACTCTTTGCCCGCACCGAAAACGGCGGCTCACCTCGCTTTAGGCGTGTGCCAGCCGCAGCCGCCGAAAACGGCGTTTGGCTCACATTTGGCACACCCCCAATCACGCCGCGCGTCGCTTCGCGTCGGCAAAGAGCCTTGCCGCCTCCGCGTCGCGCCCCGGCATCAGGTGGCCGTAGATGCGAAGCGTTGTCGCCTCGTCTGCGTGACCCAAGCGCTCGGAAAGCGTCTTCAGGTCGCAGCCGTTGGCGATGAGCCACGATGCGTGCGTGTGACGCAGGCTGTGAAACGTGATCTCTTGGGGCAGCTTGCAATCATCGCGTATGCGGCTGAAAGCCTTCGAAACCGTAGACGGGCGCATGTACGACCCGTTTATGGTCACGAGCGGGATTGAAGCCCCCAAGCGCCCCAGAAAGCGGTTCTGCAACTCCACGAACGCCTCAATGCGCGCTATGTCCTCGTCCGTGACGGAGACGTTGCGGCACTTCCTGCCCTTGGTTACGTTCTTGCGATACGGCTTCACCCCCGTCTTCTCGACCACGGTTCCCCCGACGTGCACATAGAGCTGCGAGCGCTTAACTTCGATTCGATGCACGGCGCACACCTCGCCGACGCGCATGCCGGTCACGAGCGAGAACCACGCGGCGAACGCGTAGACGGCGGCGCGGTAGTCCGCCTTCGTCAGAACCTCCTTGCCCAGCGCCTCTTCGAGCTTCGCGTTCAAGTCCCCGAAGTCCCATTCGGTGAGCGCCGCCGCCTCGTGACGCTCGGGCGATGGCTTGGCGACGAAGACAAGCGGGTTGGCTTCGCACACGCCGGCGTCAACGAAATGGTTGTAAGCGCCTCGCAGGAAGTTGTGGACGTTGATAACGCTGTTGCGGCAAAGACCCTGCCCGCCGTCGCCTTTCGGCATCAGCAATCGCTGCTCGAAGCGGTTGAAGTCCATAACGCTCAGATCGCGGGCGTTCGCGGTCTTCAGATAGCGCTCCGCGTAGCGGACGAACAGCCGATAGCTCCTGATGCTGTTCGGGCTTGCGCCGTTGCGCTCGCGCAGCTGCACGTAGTCTTCGAGCAAATCGGTCAGGCGCGCGCTCATAACCGCCCCGTCGGCGGTGAGGTTCGCCGCCCACGTCTCGGCGAGGGCTTGCGCCTCCTCTTCGGTTGCCGCGTGGGGAAACCTTTTGTAGGGGCGTATCGCCTTGCCCGAAGCCGAGCGCCCCAGATACGTTCGGCACTCCCAGATGCCGCCAGCGCCACGCCTGACCTTCACGTTCATACGACCTCTATTCCGATTCCAAGGCGAACGCGCCCCATTGGGCGGCCATCGCGTCGGCTATGCCGGGAAACGTCTTGCTCCGCTCGCGCGAGCGCAGGGCGGGCGGCAGCCCCAAGGTGCCCATGTGCCACGGCGAATCGGTGCCCTTGCCGTTCTTGTACTCGATGACTTCAGGCTCCACGACGTTCGTAGGCTCCAATGCTGGAAGCCCTTTGAGCCAAAGGCACGTCGCCTTGCGCGCCGGGTCGCCGAACATGTACGGGTGGATTATCTGGTCGGGCTTTCGGTAGACATTGCTCATGATGCCGATGGGGTTCTCTATAGCCACCATGGGCACATGGTTCAGCGCCGTGAACGCCAAAAAGAACCCCACGGCGCGCTGCTGCCTGCCGTCGCGCCTCTTCTCTTCGAAGGAAGGCGCTCCCGACACCGCGAGGTGCGTGCAGGGCGGGAAAGCGATGACCATATCCCAGTCCATCTTTGCCACTTCCAGCGCGTCGGCCTGTATGTGCCATTCGGGGTGCCTGCCCGACGTTGGCAGCAGGTCGCAGCTGTACGCCTCTATGCCCCAGCGCCGCATGCGCGATGTTACTGCCTGCGATTCCTCGCAGGCGCACAGGGCGCGAATCGCGTAGCCGCCCATGCTACTTGCCCGCCTTCGAGAAGGCGCGCATCACGCAGACGATGGCGAACGCAACAAAGACCGCGTAGGCGAGAAAGCCGAAGCCGACCCCGAAGAACACGCCGACCGCGATGCTCACGACGAACGCCAGAACGGCGAAGAGAATGATTGCGAGGCACCCGTAAGCTCCCTTTTCGGTGAAATCGTTCATTACAGCCCACCGTCCTCGTTGCGCGCGATGGATGCGTTCGCCCACATAACGCACTCTTCGAGCTTCGTGAAGGCAAGCGACTTCTCGCGGCTGTCGGGGCACTCGTCTTGGATGGCGTAGGCGAGTTTGCGCGCCATCGAGCGCAGAAGCTCGTAACGCGCGGGCTGATCGGGAAGCGGTACGTGGTACTTGAAGTTGTTGTCGATTGTGTTTTTGTCCATATGGAACCTCCTAGAACGAAAGCGCTACAAGCGCTGCTGTCACGCAGAAGAGGGCTACGGCGGTTATCGCCTTGTAGAACCACCAGCCCGCGAAGAAGAGGGCGGCGACCGTCGCAACGGCGGCGATTGCGCAGAGAACGACTTGATACCGCTTCATTGGCCGCCATCCACCACGTCAAGCTCGAACGGCAAGAGCATGTCCGGGTTGATGTAGAGCTTGTACCGGAAGCTTTCAACGTCCACGCCCGAAAGGTCGCGCACCACGTATGTGGTCGTCTCGTTAAGCCCCACGAAGTGCTTTTCGTAAACGTCGCCCGGTTGCGCCACCATTATTTCGAGCTGCGAATCGGCTTCGTCAACCTCGACGGACATGCGGCCTTGCGCGATGAAAAGCACCTCGCCAGTGCAGTTGTCGAACACCGTCAGCTCGCGCACGACCTCGAAGTTTTCCGCTGCCTGAGAGGCTTGTTGCGATGCCACGCTTGCTGCCGTGCAGCCGCATAGAGAAAACGACATCGCCAACGCCGCGACAACTGCAACGCCTTTTACCTTGCCAGTTAACATTGGTCATCTACCTTCCTGCTCATTCCCGCCCTCTATTTCCTCGATCAGGTAATCGACGCACTGGGCGCATTTCTTCAAGTCCTGAACGCCGCCCTTGCGCCGCCAGCGCCACAGGTACTTGAACGCGCAGCCCCACCAGTAGGCGGCCTGCGGCGGCAGCGCGTACTGGTCGCCGCTCATCATCGAGCGCATAGCGTCCATGCACTCGATGGCTCCGTCGCCCGCGTAGTGGCCGGGATGGCTCACGGAATCGCCTTCGGCAAGCTCGGCGAGGCTCCCTGCGTTTTTCGTCTCAATCACGCTTCTTCCTCCTTGTCTCCGCGTGGTGCTTCGCGTCGTATCTCAGATGGCATGGCGCGCACATCGCCATGAGGTTTTCGGGTCTGCAATCCTCGGGGGTGTGGTTCAGGTGAGCCACCGTGAGCGTCCGCCTGTGCGTGTCGAACGGCTCCCCGGGCTTGCGGCACTACTTGCCGCATTTCTGGCAGCGCCAGCCCGCCGAATCCTTGACGCTCCGCGCGATGTTCCGCCAATCGGGCGGGTATCTCTTCCTGTCCATCGGCAACGTCAAGCAGCCCCCTTCATCGGGCATGAACCCTTCTCCTCGCTGATGAGGTAGTCGTATTCCTGACCGAATCCGCAGACCTCTTGCTCTTCGCACTCGCAGCAAGCGACCAGATAGCCCGCCTTGCAGAACGGCGAAGGATGCGAACAGGGCATCAGGTCATCGGCGCTGCAACCGCAGTCGGTGTTGCACAGACCTCCGTAGCCGTTTCCGACAAGCCACTCGTTGAGGATTTCACGAACGTTCGGGTTCTCCATACTTGACACCTCCCTCTGGCGGCGTGTTCGTGGCGTTTATTCGCTTGACCTCCCTGCACTTCCAACAAGCCTTGTACTTGCGGTAACGAACCACCTTCTTGACCCTCAAAGTGCCTTTCTCGTACTCGACGTGCTTCAGCTCCGGGCCGAACCAATCAGTCGGCCTGACGCTGCCGCAGAACGGGCAAGCCATCGTCTCGATTCGGTTCTCGTTGATTCGCGGCATCACACGCACCCCCTTTCGCCCGATTGTGGAAAACTATGTGCAAAGGCTGTTGAAAACTCGTTTTCGACCGTTCGGGTTTTCGCGTTTTCGATGCGCCTGCAAAAGAAGGGGCAAGAAAAGAAACCGTGCTTGTCAGGTTGACTGACAAGCACGAACGGCGGGTTTTGGTTTTGGTTCGAGGAACCAAAACCCGCCTTGTCTTGTTTAGTCTTGTCTTGTCTTATGGTTAGGCGGCCATTTGCGAATGGGTTTAGCCGAACCGAAACCGACGGTTTTTCAATGGGTTTGGAAACCATGCGTTTACACCTCCTGACCTGTCGTTTTGCTCGTAACCGCGTTTTTGCGCGGCCTTCCGCCCTTGCGCCCGTTCGCGCGCTGCTTGCCGAAGTACACGGCGTTGTTTTGCATACGCGAGTTTTTCAAAAACCCTTCTCCGTCGCGTTCGAGAAGCCCTATGTCGAGCAGTTCCGCGACGAACGACTTGCAGCCGTCTATCGCCACGTACTCGTCGAACGCGCCCGCGCTCCCGAAGCCGAGCACGCCCGCGAGAATCAGCGCGTCTTCCTCGGTTTCGAACGCGATCCTGTGGCCTTTGGTTGCCGCCATGTACTCGCACAGCCGCCACCAGCGCCCGTAGCCTTCGAAGCCCCTGCGGTGAACGAGGCGCTGGCACTTAACGTCTTGGAATGCGTTAGCGTCGTGTGGGAAGAAGCTCATAGGCTCTTGCGCGAGCCTTTCGACCTCGCTTGCCATGCAATCACCCCCTGACCTTCCCCGCCGCGCGAACGTCCCCGCGCGCTACTCGTCGCCATCGCCCGAGAGGTCGAGCGCGATTGACTTGCCTACGATGGTGAGAAGCCTGTGCAGCTGCTCCGTGGTCGAAAGGTCTTCCTTGCCGCCATCGTCCAGAAGGTCGCTGCACCAGACCAGAACGCCGCGAACGATTGACAGCAGTTGGGGCATGTCGGCTTCAACCTCCTTGCCGCTCTTGTTGTTGAAGAGGGTCATCGTGCCTCCGACGTGAAAGGTCATGCCTCCGACCTTGGCGATGGTTTCCTTCGCTTCCTTACGCTTCATCTTCTTCCTCCAAATCATCGAAATACGAGTGCTTCACGTAGATGTTCATTTCGGGGTGCCGCTTCAAGAGCCACCGCGCCAGAAGCGGCGTGATGGTGTTGTTGATGCCGTAGACGTGCGGCATGCCCTGATCGTCGTAAAACGTCACGGGGTTGAGCCTCGCGCCGCCCTCGTAGCGCTGCTTTTCTATGAGGTACTTAGTGGATACGCGCAGCCCGCGCGCGTCTATGGCGAGCGCGGTAAGCTCTATCTCGCGCATAGCGTCGGGGTTGAGGCGCATCCATTCCTCGAACAGCTCCAAGTGGTCGCGCGCCTTCAGCGGCAGCGGTCGCGGCTTGCGCTCGTCGCGCATGACGGCTTCGAGAGGGCGGGTGTAGTCATCGGTGTCCATGCCTGCACCTCGCCTCGCGGCTCATGAGCCTTACGAAGGCGCGCTCCGCCTCTTCGCGCGTCGCCGACATGGGCACGGGCAGCGCCTCGCGGCGGCGCACCGAGCCGAAGCGTCGGCTCTCGGGCGTTCCCGCGTCTTCCTCTATGTAGGCAGTCCAGAACCCGTCAGCGTCGCGGTCGAAGTACGCGTAGGGCTTCGCGGCGCTCATTTGGACACCGGCCTGAGCATGTAGACCATGCACGCGACGATGCCCGCGAGGCACGCCACGATGCCGAGGGCGAGCATGCCGCCCGACCCTATGAGCGATTCGAGCTGCGCGCCAGCAGCGTCGGTCGCCGCTATGAGGGCGCTCGCGGCTGCTATAGGCACGATTCCCGTCATGCACGTCGCGGCGAACGCATACAATCCCCAGCGCTTCCAGCGCGGCAGATGCGCTAAACTATCGTCTGTCATTTGGCGGAACCCATTTGACGCGCCCGTTCGGTGTTGCAGCACCGGGCGGGCATCTTCTTTTCGAGCCGCACGCGCGACCTCTCGGCGGCGAACCGGCACCACTGCCGCTGCGCCGCGCTCAGCCGCCGTTGTTTTGGCATTCGTGAAACCACCCCCAAAACCGACGGTTCTAGCTTCGGTTCTCATGTTTTGAAACCTCCGTTTCCGACATACCAGCGAACTTCTCTCGCAGCTTCGGCGCGTTGGACAGAACGGAGCCGGCGTAGCGGACGAACAGACCTTCAATTTCATTGGCAAGAGGTTCGATGATTCCGAAGCGCCCAAGTTCCCCTCTGAACCAAATACCAGCGCACGAAAGGTTCCAACCGTCTGCGCCATGAACATCAAGCCCGAGCGAATCTGTCAGAAACCGCTCATGCTTCAGAACTGCTTTCGTAAGTCGTTTTTCAACGATTTCCACCTTTAGACCTCCTTCGGGAATGCGCATAGATCGTTCGGCGTACAGCCGAGGGCTTCCGAAAGCTTGCACGCCGTTTCGAAAAGCGGAACAGTTTCGCCACGCAGATACTGCCTAATCGAATCAACCGAAACGCCCGACTTATCGGAAAGTTGCTCGGCGTTCATGTCGGCTTCTGCCATAAGGACGCGCAGGCACTTTCTAACAACTTCCTTGAACTCAGGCATATGCCACCTCCCTTCAATAAACGTGATTCACGTTGACAACGCATGACTATAAACGTGTTTCACGTTTTAAGCAAGCGTCTTTTCCGTTTTTTATTGATTGAACTACGTGATTCACGTAGAATAATCAGCATCGAAAGGAGGCGGAGCATGTACAAGCTTCAGCTCAAAGAACTGCGAAGGCGCGCTGGGTTTAAGACGCAAAAGGACATAGCAGACCGCCTAGGGATAAAGGAACGCAAGTACGCGACATGGGAAAGAGAGGAAGTTGCACTCACATTAGAGGATGCCTACAACCTCTCTATTGTTCTTGGATGCACGCCGAATGACTTGTGCGGATGGTATGAAGACCATCCGAGGGAGAATCAAGGCGAAGGTTTATCATCGGAGGAAAGTGAGATTGTGGGGTGCTATCGGCAGAGTACGCCGCAATGGAAGCAAAACATAGCCATGACCGCCCGCGCTGCTGCGGGCGAATCTAAAGAGGCTGCCAAACGTGTTGTATCTACCACCGAAGAAGAGATCACAAAAGGACGAATGGCGATATAGAAGGGAACGATGATGGAAAAAGAAACCGACCTTATTCTGAAGCTATCAAGTGAAGTGTTCGATACCGATCTTGACGAGCAATCGAAAAACGACCTCATGTTCACGTTTTCGCTGATGCAAGAACATAGCATCGACCTAGATGAGTTCGTGGCGAACCTTCATGCGTCCATTGATGCTGCCAAGGCTTCCGCTCCTGAAGTCATTCCAACCATGTTGCTCGTAGCCGCTGATGTAGCGAGGCAATACGCATAGAAAAGCCCCGTGCTGCTTCTTGGCGGTCGCGCACGGGGCGGTGGTCGAATTGAGCATTTGGCAATGCTCGCTTCAAGGAGTGATTTTAACATGGCGAGAAACAGAGCCGCCATATACGCGCGCTTCAGTTCGCATAATCAACGCTCGGAAAGCATCGAGATTCAGGTAGACAACTCGCGCGCGTACTGCGAGAGCGAGGGCTTGCGGGTCGTGCGTGAATACTGCGACTACGCGCAGACGGGGCGAAACGCAGACCGCGCCGAGTTCCAGCACATGATGGCGGACGCGAGACGCGGGCTGTTCGATTTCGTGGTGATCTACAAGGTGACGCGCATCATGCGAAACCGCGACGAAATGGCGCTCGCGCGAATCATGCTTCGCAAGGCCGGTGTCGAAATACTCTACGCGGGCGAAGACATTTCAAGCGGTTCCAGCGGCGTTTTGCAGCTCGGCATGCTCGAAGTTCTGGCGGAATACGAGAGCGCGCTTGACAGCGAGCGCATCAGAGACGGTATCAGGAAGAACGCCCAGCGGTGCATGGCGAACGGGCACACGATGTACGGCTGGGACATCGTAGACGGGTTCTACAGGGTCAACGAGCGCGAAGCGGGCATCATGCGCCGCATGAAGAACATGCTGTTTTCCGGGCATTCGGTGGCGGACATCGCGCGCGCTTTCAAGGACGAGAAGGGGGCGCGGGGAGCCAACTTCAACCAAGACCGCATCACGAAGCTGCTGAAGCGCCCGCAGAACTGCGGAACGTACATGTACGCAGGACACGTGCAAGAGGGCGGCATACCCGCCCTGTGGTCGCAGGCAGAGCAAGACATGATAGCGAGCATACTCAACGACAGGCACAGGCCGCGACGCAAGGTGAACTCGGCTGTCGAGTTCCCGCTGACGGGAAAGCTGTATTGCGCGAGGTGCGGAGCGCCCATGCACGGCACTAGCGGCACGTCAAAAACAGGGGCGACGTATCACTACTATCGCTGCCGCAAGTGCAGGCGCACCGTGAGGCGCGATCTCATAGAGGATACCGTCGTTGATATGACCTACGAGGCCGTGAAGCGCCCCGACGTGCGCCAGCGCATAGCCCAGACGTGGGCTGACTACGAAACCGAAAAAGCCGGCGAAGAGAAACCAGAGAGCTACATCATCAAGAAGGAGCTGCGCCGCATCGACACGACGTTTGACCGCATATGGCAGGCGATAGAGGAAGGCATAGCCCCTCCGGGAGGAAAGGAGCGCACCGACGAGCTTAAGCGCCAGAAAGCCGACCTCGAAGCGCGCCTGCTTGTCGCCGAGCGTTCGGAATCGTTCGCGCCCTCGATTGACGATGTGCTGCTGTGGCTCGATGATCTTGCGAACGACACAACGCCCTTGGAAGTGCTCAACAATTTTGTGCGATTCGTGGAGATAGGCGAGAGCGTGAGGACGTTCTTCATGTTCGATGACCTGCCAGACGATTTCACCCCAGACAAGAAAAAAGCCGAACACCCTTGCTATGAAAGGTGTTCGGCTAATTCTACTGTGGTGGAGATGAAGGGATTCGAACCCTCGGCCCCCACGTTGCGAACGTGATGCTCTCCCAGCTGAGCTACATCCCCACAGGTAGGTGCGCTCTCGCGCGGGGCATTATTCTGCCCGTATCGGCCGCTTTTGTCAAACGCCGTCGTCCGATCCTTTGCAAAATGCACACGAAACAAGGGCGAAGCGAGGACGCGCAGCGCACGCATCACGCATCGAGGGGCCCTTCGTCCTCCGACGCGCTTTCGGACTCTTCCGACTGGCTCTCCGACACGTACGCGAGGATGTCCCCCGGCTGGCACTGGAGCACTTCGCAGAGCATGCCGAGCGTCGAGAACCGAACCGCCTTGATCTTGCCCGTCTTGATGCGGGACAGGTTCACATTGGTGATGCCGACCTTCTCCGCCAGGTCGTTGAGGGAGATGCCCCTGTCGGCCATGAGATCGTTGAGTTTCAGGACAACCGGCATAAGTCCACCTACAGGGTGTCGTCCGAGAACTCTTGCAGAAGGACGCCGTACTTGAACACGAACGAGAACGCGAAGACAACCGCTGCGGCGACAATGGGGAACAAGTTGAGGGTGGGCGTTGATGCCTCCATTTTGCCCGCCACCAAAGGAGAGCTGAAAGTCATCATGAACTCTACAATAGAGTATCCGGCAAGAGCGGTCGCGATAACACGCAACCTTTTCACTTGCGCCATGGTAAACGGAGAGCGCCCCTCCGAAGCATCGGAAAATAACCTGATGAGCATTACGAAAACGACGGCCATCGCAATTCCGCCCAAAACATAGAGGATAAACGATTCCACTGTTATAGCTTGGGACACCTTGACGACATTGAACCCCAAGAAAGCGGCAATCATCAGGCAAGAAGAAGCAAGCCACCAGACGCCCAGCAACGCGAGAATAGCTTTCACCAGCATGCACAATAGTCGACATGCCCGATTTGCCTTAACAAGGGATTCCTCCATTTGCCTGTCTTCTTCGTTGAGAACTTGCATCCTTCACCAGTTTCTTTTCCTCGGATATTCCCCTCCACAAAAAAAGGCCCCTTCATTAGATCATGAAAGGGACCCTTTTGAGGAAAAAAGTGCAAAAGCTTGACGCTTAGAATCCGATAGCAAAGCACTGACCATCCACTGGCCCTATGGGGAAGCAGATGGAGCGCGGGTCGGCTTCACTGTAGAACAGCATATCGTCTCACCTCCTTTGCTTGATCGATGCGGCCATGGCTTGACCCAGCGTGTCGTAGAACGTCTGGGTCATCAGGCAATACGAGTCCTTCGACTTCAGATTGCCCGATTCGAACAGCGAGCGGGCCCTGCAGCCTCCCCCGCAGATTCGCATATAGCGGCACGACGAGCAGCCCTCGTACTCTTGGACGTCGAGGTCGCGAAACATCCGCGACACCTTGGAGCGCAGCGCATCGGCCAGCAAGCCCGTGAAGGCGTTTCCCATCGCGAACTCGGGCCGATGGAGCATGTGGCACGGGTAGACGGTCCCGTCGGCCGCCACGCTCAACGTCCGAAACCCCGCCCCGCACCCGTTGCGCACCGTCAGGTTCACGCCCACCGGCGCGTCCATGGCCGAAAGGGGCTTGCCGCCGCCCAGCGTAAGAAGGCTGCGACCGAGGGCGCGCAGCTCCTCCTCCCCCGGCAGCAGCGAGGCCAGCTCGCCCTCGGGTTCGCAGGAGAGCAGGCTAAAATTAAGCGAGGCGCCCAGATCTTCTGCGAGCCGGACGTATTCGGGCAGCTCGCCGACGTTTTTCGCATGCGCGGTGGGAATGATGTGCGCCGGGATGCCCGCCTTGCGCACGCGGCGAACCGCGTCCGCCAGCTCCTCGAATCGCTGCGCGCCCCGGATGGGGGCGGGCGCGTCCGCCGAGCAGCCGTCGAAGGAGACCGACACGCAATCGACATGCGGGGCAAGGCGCTCCAAGGCCGCGTCGCTTATGCAGGTGCCGTTCGACAGCACCGTCACGTTCGCGATGCCCGCCCGCTTCGCATGCGCGGCGATGTCGGGAAGGTCCTCACGCAGAAACGGCTCCCCGCCCGACACGATCACCCGCGCCGCGCCGGCCTGCGCCAGCTCGTCAACGGCGTGCAGCACATCGTCCAGCGGGGCGTCGGCAAGCGCGTTTCGCTGAGCATCGAGGGAATAGCACCCCGCGCACGCCAGGTTGCAGCGCTGCGTCACATGCAGATACGCCGAGGCAACCTTGTCGTCCTGCAAAGGACGGTCGAAGAACCCGCCTCTGACCAAATGCTCGAGCAGCGCGGGGTCGACGGCCGACACATCCTGCTCGGGTACGTCCTCTTCGAACATGCGAGCGCACACGGCGGCGCCCTGCTCGCTCAGCCCGATCACGTAGCCCGTGGACAGGCAGCCCACCAAGGGAATGCCCGCGAAATCGAACATCACAACCTTGTCGTCAAATCTCATGCGGGCTCCTCGTCAGACCAGATCGCTCCTCTTAAGAAGAATTATGGTGGCGCCCCCCTTCGCGCCAAAGGAAAAAGGGATACGCACCTTCAATCAAACGTTGCAGCACTCCTTGCCAAACTGTGATAAATGATCCAGAAACGTATCCATGCGGTTACACTTCAAACCACCTTTTCCATCTGGGGGTTCCTCTCGCTCCAATCCCCCATCGAAACGCGACACTCATTTAATGTTTTATGATAAATTTTGCACGGCAGCTTTTGGAAGGCGAGACGGAAGATCGGACGTTCGTGAACATCAACCAGCTGGAATACTTCGTGACCGTCATGGAGTGCGGGAACTTCTCCATGGCGGCGAAGAGGCTCTTCGTGACGCCGCAAGCGGTCTCCAAATCGATCGGCGACCTCGAGCGGGAGCTTCATGTGCAGCTGTGCGAGAAAACCGGACGCAGCATAGAGCCCACGGCGTTCGGACGCGTGTTCTCGCTGCGGGCTTCCGAAGTGCTGTCGTGCCTTGCGGACCTTGAAACGCTTGCGAAAAGCCAGTCGCAAGCGCAGTCGCAGGAAGGAGCGATCTCTTTGGCGGTGGCGCACTCGACATGCCGCGGCAACGTGCTGAAAGACGGGGATTTCTCCCTGTTCAGAAAAACGTACCCGCGCATCGAGCTTTCGGTGTCGTTCCGCGCGAGCGGAGCGTGCCTGGCCGCCGTGGAGGACGGCGCCGTGGATGCCGCCGTGATTTTGGGCCGAGCGAACAGGGAGGGGCTCACATGCATCAAGCTTCATTCCATACCGCCGCACGTGATGCTGTCCGAGCGCCATCCGCTGGCTTCGAAGAAATCGCTGACCTTGGAGGATCTGCGCGGCGTGCCCATCGCCGAGCCGGAGGATCTGCGCTGCTGCCGGAGCACGGTGACCGAGCATTTCCGCGCAAAGGGGATCGAGCCGCTCTACGTGCCGCTGGACCCGACGCCCGCAAGGCAGAAGGATTTCCTCGACAAGGAACGCGGCGCGATGTTCGTGGTGGCGGACCCCTCCTTGAGGAAAGCCCACCCCGCATCCGTGGTGCGACCCGTCGCGCCCGAGGACATAGCGCCGGTGCCGCTGTGTTTTGTCAGATCGAACAACGACGGCAAGCCTTTGCTGCACCTCGAGCACTATCTGCTAGGAACGGCAACGCGCCTGCGGCGAAAGCGCGCTTAGCGCAACCCGCACGCTCGCCCCGTTGCCGCACGTACGAAGGAAGGGAACGCCATGAAAGCCTTTTCTGACCCCGAGCTCAACCTCCACCTCATCGAGCTTTCCAAAACCATCGCCGCGCTGTTCGATTCCGCCCGCTCTCCGCAGGACGTTCCGTCGTTGCGCGACGACGCGCTTCGCGCGGTGAGCGAGCAATCGGACGAGGCTCGCAAGCGCATCGCGCGCCAGCCTCCCAAAAGATAGGGGCTGCCCGCAACCGGATCCCAAGGGCCGGGCGAACGTCGGCGGGAGCGGGCGGGTCCGCTCC
>NZ_CBDTNW010000042.1:0-3514 GCF_965361815.1 Rubneribacter sp. | reverse complement strand
GCGGCCACCACACTTGCAGCATCCGCCATGCCGGCCGTGGGGTGGGTGGGGTCGAAGTAGAAGCCCACCTCGGCGAAGGCGCCGGCGCTGGCCTGCAGGGAGGCGGCGAAGGCCACTGCCGTCACGGCTTCGACCGCCGTGCCGACGAGGGCCGGCAGGCCGGCGGGCGCCGTCTCGTCGCCGACCGCTGCCATGATCAGCGCCATGGCGCAGGGGCCGAGGGCGCAGGCGTTGCCCAGCACGTAGAGGACCCACAGCACGCTGTCCCAGGCGGGGCGGGCGGCCATCATGTAGCTGTGCGCCATGACCGCGACGAGGACCACGCACACGGCGACCGCGACCCAGCAGAGCCACTTCGGGACGGTGGCGCCGTCGTCGCTCCTGCGCATCGCCACCAGGTAGGCGACCGCCACGACCGCCAGCACCACGATCGCTATGAGCTCCTGGGTGATCCCGCTCGTGAGGTGCCCGAAGCCGTTGAAGATCCTCTCCCAGTGCTCCAGGTGGAAGAACACCGCGATCCCGCCGGCGGCCAGAAGGACCGCCGACGCGATCCAAGCCGGAACCTGGGACTTCTTGGCGCGCCCGCCGGCCGCCAGCACAGCCTGCGTCCCGAACAGCCCCGCGCTCCACGCCACCAGCGTGGTGAACAGGATCAAAGGCCATTGAAGCTCCATTACTCTCCCCCTCCCATCCACTCGTGATCGCGCAGGATGTACACGAACGCCGGGTTGTTGCCCACGTTCGGCAGATGATGCACGTCGGCATCGGAGAACGGCATCGCGAACTCGCCGAGCTTGATGCGCTCGGTGCCGTTCTCGGCTCCCTCGAAGCTCTCCAGCCCCTGATCGAGGTCGCCGAAGAAGCGCGCCATGCCGCCGCACTGGCTCACGCACTGCGGCAGTTCGCCCTGCGCTATCTTCTGCTCGCATAAGGTGCACTTCTCCACCACGCGCTCCTCCTCGTTCAAATACCGCACGTTGTAGGGGCAGGCCATAGCGCAGAACTGGCAGCCGATGCACTTGCTCTTGTCGATCTGCACCGTGCCGTCCTCAAGCTTATGCGAGGCGCCCGTGGGGCACACCTCAACACACTCGGGATGGTCGCAGTGCTGGCACTGCACGGTCAGAAAGTACATATAGGAAGCCGCGTCCCCCGTCCCTTCGATGGAGGCGTTCGGCCCAATGCGCAGCGTCTTGTTCCAGAAGCTGCCCACCGGCACGTCGTTCACCGCCTTGCACGCGACCGAGCATGCAAGGCACCCCACGCAGCGGTTCAGGTCGGTGGCGATAGCGTAGCGCGTCATGGGTCACTCCCTCCCTTCGTAGACGGGCAGCCATTCCTTCAAGCGCGGGTCGGACGAGTCGTGGATGATCTCCGTGCCGTCGTTGCCGCAGGGTACCGGATTGCCAAACGGCGAGTTCTCCGGCGTGGCCTTGTAGATTTTGCCCAGGTAGGCGCGCAAGTTGGATGCGCCGCAGTGCGGATCGCGCGCCCACGGGTCTATGAGGTGGTTCACGGCGCACAGCTCGTGCCCCTTGCCGTTTTGCTCCAGCTCGGGGAACCACCATTGGTGCTCGCAGTTGATGGTGCCCTTGCGCACGCCGTAGTACAGGTCGGCCACCTCGCGAATCTTGCCGTAGGGCGTCTCTATCCACACCCAATCTCCCTGTTCGATACCGTATTCCGCCGCATCGTCGGGGTTGATCTCCACGCGCGGCACCGGCCACAGCTCGCGGCACCAGGGCAGCTGCCGGTGCTCGCTATGGAAGTACACCGGAATGCGCCGGCCCGTGGTGATGATGAGCGGGTACTCCGCGTACATGTCCGGATCGCTCACCGGGCTGTGCGGCGGCTCCATGTACGTGGGCAGGTTCCACTGGCCGTCGGGGTGGTAGGACTCCATGACCGTGGACCAGATCTCTATCTTTTTGGTGGGCGTGTAGAAGCCGGGCAGCCAATCGCCCTGGCTGCCCACGAAGCCGCCCGCGTTGCGCGCACGCATGGCGCCCGTTTCGTAGCGGCGGTACGTGCCCCACAGCTCGGGTTCGGTTTCCTTGCAGTCCCACCAACCGTGCTCTTGGAACCGCTCCTCGAACACCTTCCAGCCCTTCGGCTCGAAGCCGGCCACGGCCATGTCGAGCATCTCCTCCACGCTGGGATACTCCGGGAAACCCGGAACGATGTTGTACGGAAGACCCTTCTCCTTGTAGAGCATCTCGATGATCTCGCCGTCGAACTTCGCCTCGGCGGGCGGATCGATGCACTTCACCGTGGCACCCATCGCGCCCGACGCGCCCTGCGACGAACGCGGGCTGGAAAGCTCCAGGAAGTGCGCCGCAGGCAGCACGATGTCGCAGGTGGTGCCGCCGGGCGTGTGCCAGAGGTTCGCCTCCACGTAGAAGTCGAGCTTCTTGAGCGCCTCCCAGGCCATGCCCGTGTTGCACTGGTTCATGAAGTTGCCCGACGAGTTGAACGCGCCCACCACCGGGTACGGGTCGCCCGTGAGCACGGCGTTCCACGTGGCGGTGGCGTCGGCCCACATGCCCCACCACTGCAGAAGCGGGATGTCGTCGCTGCCCAGCAGCTTGTCCATCTGGCCGGGCGAGAGCATGGGCATGCCGGAGCCGTTGTTCGCGAACCCCATCTGGCCGCCCTCGATGGGCGCCCGCGTGGAGGCGCGCTGGCCGGCCGGCGTGTCGTAGTTGCCGGTGATGGCCGTGAGGTAGTCGAGCGCGCGCACGTTCTGGATGGCGGTGTTGGCGTGCTCGGTGGCCAGCATGTACTGGATGCCGCCGTTGCCGTAGCCCTTCTCGGGATGCAGGCGCGTGCCGTAGGCGAGCGCCGCCTCGCGGATGGCGTCGGCGGGCACGCCCGTGATCTCGGCAACGGTGTCCGGATCGTACTCGGCGGCGCGCTCGGCGTACAGCTCGAACACGGGACGGGCCGTGTGCGTCGTGCCGTCTTTGAGCGTGACCTCGAACTCGCCGAACAGGGCGGGGTCTATCTCCGGATCAAACGGCGTGGGGTCGATGACGAACCCTTGGTGCAGGCCGGGCGCCAGGTTTTCCTGCTGTGCCTCCTTGCCCGCCGTGGGGCGCGTCCACTCCTCGCCCTCCCAGAAACCGGTTTCGGCGTCGAAGTACGTGAGCTTGCCGGCCAGGTTGTCCCACACCATGAAGCGCTTCGGGCTGCCGCCCTCCACCAGGTCGGACTCTTTGAGCAGGCGGGTTTTCAGCTCGAAGGGCGTCATGACGATGGGCGACGCCTCCAGCCAGCCGCTCGGCTCCATGTCCTCGACCACCAGGAAGGGCCCGTTCGTCCACTTCTTCGTGAACAGATCGTCGTACAGCTCGTTTTCGATGACCACGTTCGTCCAGGCCAGCGCCATGGCGCCGTCGGTGCCGGGGCGCAGGTGCAGCTGGTGGTCGGCCTCCTTGCCCATGTTCGTCTCGCGCGGATCCACGCAGATGTGCGTGCTCGCGCGCGTGGCCACGTCCACCGTGGTGCGGCA
>NZ_CBDTNW010000041.1:0-3014 GCF_965361815.1 Rubneribacter sp. | reverse complement strand
CCTGCAGCCGGGCGCGCAAGCCCTTGCGGCCCGCGCGCCCGGCTGCGGCTACTTCTTGGCCGAGGCCTTCCTGCGCGTGCCGGTTCGCCTGGTCGGGGCCTTGCGCGCGCCCTTCGCGCTTGCCTTCTCCTTCTCCTCCTGCTCCTTGCCGGGGCAGTCGAAATTGGGGCAGAGCTTCCAGGGTCCGCGGTTGGTGGTGACCACCACCAACGGCGCGCCGCAGTGCTCGCACACCTCCCCCGTAGCCTCGAGCCTGCCGTACTGGGGCAGCGGGTAGCCCGTGCCGCACTCGTCGTAGTTCTCGCAGTGGATGAAGCGCTTCAGGGTCCGGGGGTTTTTCTGGGCGATGAGCTTCGCCTCCTTGCCCTTGGCCTTGCACGCGGGGCACTCCCCCACCACCACGTCGGGTTCTTTGTTCGTGGCGCAGTTCGGATCGATGCACACGGTGCGCGGCTTGGACCGAAACGCCGTCACCTTCACCTGCGGCATGCCGCAGACGGGGCACTTCTCCTCCACGGCCTCCACCTTGCCCTTGGGCAGCGGGTAGGTGACGTCGCAGTCGGGCCAGCCGGCGCAGCCGATGAACATGCCGCGCGTCTTCTGGCTCGCGCGCAGCTGCAGGTCCTTGCCGCATTTCGGGCACGGGCCCACGTAGGCGTCCGCGGCCACGGCGTCGGCAAGCGCGTCCTTCACCTCCTCGGAGTGCGGCAGCAGGCTGGCCAGCTGCTCGGCGAGCAGGTTGCGCGAGGTGGACACCACCGCGTCTTTGGTCGTGCGGCCCTCGGCGATGTTGTCCATCTCCTCTTCCAGCTCGGCCGTCATCTCCGGATGCGTGATGTGCGGCGCGAACTTGTCCAGCGCGTCGATGACCGCCATGCCCAGCTGCGAGGGCTCGATGGGGTCGTTTTGGATGTACTTCACCGTGTAGAGGCGCTCGATGATGGCATGGCGCGTGGACTTCGTGCCCAGGCCGAGCTTCTCCATCTCCTGGATGAGCTTGCCCTGGCTGTAGCGCGCGGGAGGCTCGGTCTGCTTCTTCGTGCAGACAGCGCCGTTGAAGGCGATCCTCTGCCCCTCGGAAAGCGCGGGCAGCTGCTCGTCTTTCTTCAGGCCGTAGGGGTAGATGGCGCGGAAGCCCGGCTTCACCAGCACGTCTCCCTTGGCCGTGAACGGCTCGCCCGCCACCTCAAGCGTCACCTTCGTGCCCTCCACCACGGCGGCCTCGGAAAGCGTGGCCAAAAAGCGCCGCGCGATGAGGTTGTACAGCTTGTAGTCGGCGGGAGCCAGATCGTCGGGCGTGGCCTTGGCCGTGGGGTAGATGGGCGGGTGGTCGGTCGTCTCCTTCTTGCCGCGCGTGGCCGTGAGCCTGCCTTTTGCCAAAAGCGCCTTGCAGTACGGCGCGTAGGCGGGGTTGCCGGAGATGGTGCGCACCGTTTCGGCCAAATCGAGCGAGCTGGGGTACACGGTGTTGTCCACGCGGGGGTAGGAGATGTAGCCGTCCATGTACAGGCTCTCGGCTATGCGCATGGTGCGCGCGGGGCTTAGGCCCTCGGCCGAGGCGGCCGCCATGAGCGAGGTGGTGTTGAACGGCACGGGCGGGACCACGGTGCGCTTGCGCTTCTCGACTGAGGCCACCGTGGCGCTCGTCGCGCCCTCTACGCGGGCCATGGCGGCCTTGGCCTCGGCCTCAACCTTGAAGCGAGCCGTGGCGTGCGGGGCCTCGAACGCGTCCGGCCCCTCGCCGGACGTGGGGCCTGTCTGGGCGCCCGCGTCGAACGCGCCTTTGATCACCCAGTAATCCTCGGGCACAAACGCCATCCGCTCGCGCTCGCGCGCCACGATGAGCGCGAGCGTGGGCGTCTGGACGCGCCCGGAGGAGCGCACGTTGCCGTAGCCGGCGAACTTCACGAGCGTGAGGTAGCGCGTGAGCACCGCGCCCCAGATCAGGTCGATGTCCTGGCGCGACGCGCCGGCGGAGGCCAGGTTGTCGTCCACGGCCACCAGGTTGCCGAACGCGTGGTTGATCTCTTCTTTCGTGAACGCCGAGTAGCGCGCGCGGGACACGGGCGCCGTCGGGTTCACCTCCTGGATGCAGGAGAGCGCGTCGCTTCCGATAAGCTCGCCTTCGCGGTCGAAGTCCGTGGCGATGATGACCGAGTCGGCCTTCTTCGCGAGGTTTTTGAGCGAGCGGATGATCTCCTTTTCCTTGGGCAGCTTCTTGATGGGGGCGTACACCAGATACGGCAGCGCGTCCATCTTCCACGCCTTGAGCTCCACGCCGTCCTCGGTGAAGGGCTTCTTCTTTTTGAAAGGGGGCTTGGGCAGCGCATCGGGCAGGCGGGCCGGCAGCGTCTCGCCCTCCTCGGTGACGCCCTGCCAGCCGCCGCGTTTCTTGTACACCATCGTCGGCGCGAAGTCGGGCTCTAGGATGTGGCCGCGCAGGCCGATGGTCACCCACTCCTCGCCGTCCACTTCGAAGCGGTACACGGGCGTGGAGTACACCTTGTCCGCCTTCGGCTTTTTCGCGCCCAAAAGATCGGCGATCTTCTGCGCCGCGTCGTTCTTCTCGGTTACCACCAGCTTCACGCGGTTCCCTCCTGTCCTTCCGGCCGCCTTGCGCGGCCCGTCTTCGTTCACACGGTGACCCCAACTGGTTTATTAACGTGTGCGGGGATGGCGCGCCTCGGCGCGCGTTCGCCGCGCCGCCTTGGGCGCAGCAGACGTAAGCATACACGATTTTGCCCGAAAGCGGCGCGCTCTCCGTCAAACCATAACTGACATGAGCGCGCGTTCGCACGATGCCGGGCCAAATTCCCTCCGGCGGGCCGCTTAAGGGCCCTCCGCCCGTCGGGCAAAGCCCTCCGAGGCGCGCTAGGCCCTGCGCGGCGGGCGCGGGCCGGCCGCACCCGCAGGTTGGTCGCAAACCGCGCCCTGTGGCAATTTGGGCGGCCGATCCGGCGCGCCGGCGGGCCGCGCGATTTCCGCGACCTGGGATTTCTCCGGGCACGAGGGGC